>CALDFO010000028.1 GCA_937942205.1 uncultured Alphaproteobacteria bacterium | reverse complement strand
GGCACGGCCGCTTCCAGGTTACAGCAAACTCCGCCCGGAACCGCCTAGATGGTCAGCACCTTGGGCCGGAAGGTTTTGACCCACCAGATCACGATCAGGCGCGTCACCATCACCGCGGTGAAGAAGGAGGTGATGATGCCCACGCCCAGCGTGACGGCGAAGCCGCGCACCGGCCCGGCGCCCAGCTCGAACAGGATCAGGGCGGCGATCAGATGGGTCATGTTGGCGTCCATGATGGTGGCCATGGCGCGGCGGAATCCGGTATCGATCGCCGCCAGGATGCCGCGCCCGTTGCGCTGTTCCTCGCGGATGCGCTCATAGATCAGCACGTTGGCGTCCACCGCCATGCCCAGCGTCAGCACGATGCCCGCGATGCCCGGCAGGGTCAGGGTGGCGCCGAACAGGGTCAGGATGGCCAGCAACAGCACCAGGTTCAGGGTCAGCGCCACATTGGCGAACATCCCGAACAGGCCATAGCGCAGGATCATGAACAGGATGATCAGGCTCAGGCCCGCCAGGGTCGAATACTGGCCGGCCTTGACCGAGTCCGCGCCCAGTTCGGCGCCCACGGTGCGTTCCTCGATCACATGCAGCGGCGCGGGCAGCGCGCCCGCGCGCAGCAGAATGGCCAGATCGTTGGCGGTGGCGGCGGTGAAGTTGCCGGTGATCTGGCCCGAACCGCCCAGGATCGGCTCCTGGATGTTGGGGGCGCTGATCACCTGCTTGTCCAGCACGATGGCGAAGCGGTGGTTGACGTTGGCCTTGGTCACGTCGCCGAACTGGCGCGCGCCCACGCTGTCGAAGCGGAAGGTGACGACGGCGCGGCCGGTCTGCTGGTCGAAACCCACGCCCGCGTCGGTCAGCCGGTCGCCCGACACCATCACCCGGCGCTGCACCACGATCTTCTGGGGCGGCAGGTTGGCGTTGGATTCCATCAAGGTGAGGATTTCCGAGCCGATGGGGGCGATGGGCGAATTGGGATTGGCCTGCTCGTCCACCAGCTGGAAGGTCATCTTGGCGGTCTTGCCCAGGATGTTCTTGAGCTGGGTGGGGTCCTGCAGGCCCGGCACCTGCACCAGGATGCGGTCGTCGCCCGACCGCTCGATGGCGGGCTCGCGGGTGCCCAGTTCGTCGATGCGGCGGCGGACCACCTCGATGGACTGGTCCAGCACCTGCTGGCGCGTCAGGGCCTTGTAGGCGTCGGTCATCTTCAGCGTCATGCCGCCGTCGGCGGTGCTGCTGAAATCATACTGGCTGCCGCCGACGCCCATCACCGAGCCGGACAGGCTGGGATTCAGGCCCTGCACCAGCTTGCGCGCCTCTTCCAGGCGGGCGGGATCGGAGACCTTGACGGTGACGGTGTCGCCGCGCGCCGCCAGGTTGGTGAAGGGAATGCGGGCCTTGCGCAGGCCGGCGCGGATGTCGCCCACCACCGCCTCGGCCCGGTCGCGCGTCACCTGGTCCAGGTCCACCTGCAGCAGCAGGTAGGAGCCGCCCTGCAGGTCCAGGCCCAGATTGACCGTCGAGGACGGCAGCCAGGAGGGCATCTTGGCGCGGACATTTTCCGGCAGCGCGTTGGGCAGCGCGATCAGAATCCCCCCCAGCACGATGAAGAGGACCAGAAGGCGCGTCCAGATGGAAACTTGCAGCACCGGGGATCAGCCCTTGTCGGCGGGCTGGTTCTTGGCGCGCACATCGGTCACCGCCGATTTCAGCACCCGCACCTGCACATTGTCGGCGATCTCGATGCTGACTTCGGGATCATTGGCCTCGGTGGCCTTGACCACCTTGCCCACGATGCCGCCCGCGGTCACCACCGTGTCGCCCCGGCGCATATTCTCGATCATGGTCTTCAACTGCTTGGCGCGCTGGCTTTGCGGCCGCCACAGAAGAAAGTAGAAGATCGCGATCATCGGCAGCGCCAGAGTCAGCGTCTGGAACAGGGGATCGGCAGAATTCATGTTCGGGCTCTTTCCGGCGGCGATGCGGGCGGACTATAGCGGGACAGCCCTTCTTTGCAACCGTGGTAAATCAAGGAGTTAGGTATGGCGGCGGACGACGGACAGGACAGGAACGGGCTTCTTCTTGCCCGCATCGCCGAGGCGCTGGAGCGCCTGGCGCCCCCGCCCCTCGACACCGCCCTGCCCCAGGGCGACGCCTTCGTCTGGGAGCCGGCGCAGGGCGGGCTGGTGGCGGTGCCCCATGTCGCCCATGTGGACCTGGACCTGCTCAAAGGCATCGCGCCGCAGCGCGAGACGCTGCTGGCCAACACCCGGCGCTTCGCCCAGGGCCTGCCCGCCAACAACGCCCTGCTGTGGGGCGCGCGCGGCATGGGCAAGTCCAGCCTGGTCAAGGCGGTGCATGAGGAGATCAACCGGGACCGCGCCGACCATCTGGTGCTGATCGAGATTCACCGCGAGGACATCGATACCCTGCCCCAACTGCTGCGAATCCTGCGCGGCAGCCCGCGCCGGGTGGTGCTCTATTGCGACGACCTGTCCTTCGACAAGGACGATACCAGCTACAAGTCGCTGAAGGCGGCGCTGGAAGGCGGCATCGAGGGGCGGCCCGCCAACACCATCTTCTATGCCACCTCCAACCGCCGCCACCTGATGCCGCGCGACCTGGTGGACAATGAACGGGGCACCGCCATCAATCCCGGCGAGGCGGTGGAGGAAAAAGTCTCGCTGTCGGACCGTTTCGGCCTGTGGCTGGGCTTCCATCACTGCGGCCAGGACGAATATCTGGCGATGATCGACGGCTATGTGGCGCACTACAAGCTGAAGATCGCGCCGGACGAGGTGCGCAAGCGGGCGCTGGCCTGGGCGATGGGCCGCGGCGGACGGTCGGGGCGTGTCGCCTGGCAGTTCATTCAAGACCTGGCGGGAGAGCTTGGCCAGTCTCTGGACTAATTCCGCGCCGAGGTCGTCGTCAGATAGGATCGCGGATTGACCGGCGTGGTGTTGCTGCGGATCTCGAAATGCAGCTGCGGGCTGGTGACGTCGCCGGTCTGGCCGGTATAGCCGATCACCTGCCCGCGCGCCACGAAGTCGCCGCGCGACACCACCAGCCGTTCGGCATGGGCATAGGCGGTGGTGTAGTTGCCGGCATGTTTGATCAGCACCAGATTGCCATAGGCCTTCAGCTCGTCACCGGCATAGGTGACGGTGCCGCTGGCGCTGGCATGGATGGGCGCGCCCTGCGTGGTGGCGATATTGATGCCGTCATTGCGGGCGCCGCTGGCGGTGCTGCCGAAATCGGCCAGCACACGGCCGCTGACCGGCCAGGCGAAAGCGGGCGCGCCGCCGGCCGGCGCAAGCGGCGCGAGCGGCTGGGCGGTAACGGGCTTGGCCGGCGTATAGGGGCCCACATCCTTGGTGACATAGTGCGGCGCGGGACGCGGCGTCGGCGGGGCGCCGCCGCCGGTATCGTCATAGGTATAGGTGCGGGCCACCGCCGCCTTTTTCGGCGCGGCGCTGCGCTGGTGCAGCCGGTCGTTTACATCCCAGCTCAATTTGGTTTCCGGCGAACTGGGCATACAGCCCGTCACCAGCGGCGACACGGCCACCGCGAAAGCGAACAGGATGATAGGGCGGAACTGATCCATCGGCGCGTGCCTTCTGCGCTGTCTCGAAACGGATCATGGGCCGGGAATGGTTGAGAAGGGTTTAACCGTAAAGGCCCCGGAAAACGGGAACTTTAATGTCTTGTTCAACCTTGACCTAGGGTTTGCCGGAGTTTTTCCAGCACGGAACTTTCCGTCAGGTTCAGGTGCAGCGGCGTCACCGCGATCTTGTTCCCATGCACCGCGCCCAGATCGGTATCGGGCGGCGGGGTGGATTTGCGGCGGCGCAGGCCGATCCAGTAATAGGGCCGCTGGCGGGCATCCATGCGCTCCTCGATCTCGGTGGAGAGGAGGTCGTACTTGCCCTGGGGCACCAGCGCGGTGCCTTGCACCGCCTCCGCCGCGCAGGCGGGAAAATTCACATTCATCAGCGTGCCGGGCGGCCAGCCCGCCGCCACCAGTTTGCGCACCACCTCCGCGCCATGGGTTTCGCCCGCCGACCAGTCGATCGTCATGCGCGATCCTTCGTCATAGCATTGCGACAGCGCGATGGAGGGGATGCCCAGGGCGCAGCCTTCCATCGCCCCCGCGATGGTGCCCGAATAGGTCACGTCGTCGGCCAGGTTGGAGCCCCAGTTGACGCCGGAGATCACCAGGTCGGGCGTCCGGTCCTTGAGAAGATGCAGGCAGGCCATCATCACGCAATCGGTGGGCGTGCCGCTGACGGCGTAATGGCGCTGGTCCATCTGGCGCAGCCGCAACGGACTGGCCAGGGTCAGCGAATGGGAAGCGCCCGACTGCTCATTCTCCGGCGCGACCACCCAGACATCCTGGGACAGCGTGCGGGCGATCTGTTCGGCGACCACCAGGCCGGGCGAATGGATGCCGTCGTCATTGGTGACAAGAATGCGCATCAGGCTTTTCCGATCCGGGTCGTGCCGCCCATATAGGGTGGCAGCACCGCCGGTATCGCCACGCTGCCGTCGTCCTGCTGATAATTCTCCAGGATGGCGACCAGGGTGCGGCCCACCGCCAGCCCCGATCCGTTCAGGGTATGCACCGGGCCTTTCACCTTGCCCTCGGCATTGCGCAAGCGGGTGTTCATGCGCCGCGCCTGGAAATCGCCGCAGTTGGAGCAGGAGGAAATCTCGCGATAGGCGTTCTGCCCCGGCAGCCAGACCTCGATGTCATAGGTCTTCTGCGCCCCGAACCCCATGTCGCCGGTGCAGAGGGTGACGACGCGATGGGCCAGGTCCAATTTTTTCAGGATTTCCTGGGCCGCGTCGGTCATGCGCTCATGCTCGGCCGCCGACTGGTCCGGCGTGGTGATGGAGACCAGTTCCACCTTGCTGAACTGGTGCATCCGGATCATGCCGCGGGTATCGCGCCCGGCGGACCCTGCCTCGGCCCGGAAACAGGGGGTGTGCGCCGTGAAGCGGAGCGGCAGTTCGGCCTCAGCCAGGATTTCATCGGCGACATAATTGGTCAGCGAGACTTCGGCAGTGGGGATCAGCCAGAAGCGCTCCTGCTCAGGCAATGCAGCAAGCTGTCTTTCAAATTCTTGATACCAAGGCTCGAATTCACGGAGAAGATATCCATTGGTCTCCTTGTCAAAAACGGCCAATCCTTTTTTTTCAAATTCTTCCGTCGCCCGTTTCCGCGCCTCGAATCGCCTCGCCTCGGCCTCAGCTTTTTTTGATGTTGCAAATAAATCGTCCGCAAATTTCGGCAGTTGCCCGGTACCAAGCATCGCGGCATCTTTCACCAGCACCGGCGGGCTGACCTCGGTATAGCCGAAAGCCTGCGTATGGGTGTCCAGCATGAAGGCGGCGATCGCCCGCTCCAGCCGCGCCAGGTCGCCCTTGAGATAGACAAAGCGCGCGCCCGACACCTTGGCGGCGCGCTCGAAATCCATCTGACCCAGCGCCTCGCCGATCTCGAAATGCTGTTTGGGCGCGTTGATTGCCGGCGCCGTGCCGAAGGCCCGCGCCGCCACCGGCACATTGGCGCTTTCGTCCGCGCCGTCCGGCACATCCGCGGCGGGCAGGTTGGGAATCACCGCCAGCGCCGCCTTCAGGCCCTCTTCCAGTTCGCGCTGCCGCGCCTCGCCTTGCTGGATGGCGTCCTTCAGCCCCGCCACCTCGGCCATCAGGGCAGCGGCCTGCGCTTCGTCCTTTTTCGCCTTGGCCTGGCCGATCAGCTTGGAGGCTTCGTTGCGGCGCGCCTGGTCGGTCTGGAGCCGCACCAGAAGGTCGCGCAGCGCCTTGTCCCGGGCCAGCAGGTCGTCGGCGACGGCCTGCGCGTCCACCAGGCCGCGCCGCGTCAGACCTCGCACAAAAGTGGTGGCGTCGTCGCGAATGGCCTTGATGTCGTGCATGGGAATCTCCGCTGGCCCCGGTCATGCCATGCCTGCATTTTCCGGTCAAAGCCGGCCGTAATCCTGGCTTTCCGCGCTTGCCATGCCTAACCGGAGCCTAACCGGCGGCATCAAATTGCAGATGACGGTTCAACCGGGCTGCAACCCCGGGTGGATAACATGACGGCTGCTGGGGGATTTCTTTGCACCGGAAAACTGCCATCGCCGTCATACGCCGCATCACGGCCGTCCTGGACGCGCTGGACGGCCGGCTGTCGCGCCTGGGGCCCGGCGCCTCCACCGCCATCCTGGCGGCGATGGCGGCGGGCGGCGCGGTGCCGGTGCACGCCGCCGTGCGCATCGCCCAGGGCCTGCCGCTGGCCCCCATCTCGCTGGTCAATATCGCCGGGGAGATCGCGCTGGTGACCGCGCCGATCATCTATTACGCCCGCGCCGTCATCGCCAAGCTGAACCAGTCGCGCGCGCGCATGAACGAACTGTCGCGCCGCCTGGCCCGGTCGGTGGAGGAAGCCGAACATGCCAACCGCGCCAAATCCGCCTTCCTGGCCAATATGAGCCACGAGCTGCGCACCCCGCTGAACGCCATCATGGGCTTTTCCGAGGTGATGAAGGAGCAGCATCTGGGGGCGATGACCAACGCGCGTTACCTGGGCTATGCCGGCGACATCCATGACAGCGGCCGCTATCTGCTGGGCATCATCAACGACATCCTAGACCTGTCCAAGATCGAGGCCGGCAAGATGTCGCTGGAAAACGCCGAGGAGTTCCTCCTGTTCGACACGGTGCGCGGCTCGCTCGACATGGTGGCGCCGCTGGCCGGAAAGCACGGCGTGGCGCTGACCTGCGATGCCCCGCGCGGCGCGGTGCGCCTGCTGGCGGTGGAGCGCATGATGCGCCAGATCCTGATCAATCTGGTGGGCAACGCCATCAAGTTCACGCCCGCGGGCGGCCAGGTCAGGGTCGGCGGCGCGCCCCTGGCCGATGGCGGCTATCGCCTGACGGTGCGCGACACCGGCATCGGCATGGATGCGGAGCAGATCGCCAAGGCGCTGACGCCCTTCGGCCAGGTCGAGAACAAGATGACCGCCCGGCATAACGGCACGGGCCTGGGGCTGCCGCTGGCCAAGGCGATGGTGGAACTGCATGGCGGCCGCCTGATGGTCGAGAGCGCCCCCGCCATCGGCACCACCGTCATCCTGGAATTTCCCGCCGCCCGCATCGGCCATGGC
>CALDFO010000027.1 GCA_937942205.1 uncultured Alphaproteobacteria bacterium | reverse complement strand
GGCCGCCACCCTGTCCCATGCCGGTTTCGGCATTTCCGAGATCCCCATCACCGGCAATCGCCGCACGCCCTACAAGCAGATCCTGGAAGTGCTGGCGATGCAGCCGGGCCAGAGCATCTTCAGCGCCGACCTGCCGGGCGCGCGTCAGCGGCTGGCGGCGCTGGACTGGATCGCCTCGGCCGAGGTGCATCGCCGCTATCCCGACGCCATCTTCGTGACCCTGGTGGAAAAGCGGCCCTTCGCCTTGTGGCAGATGCCCGCCAACGCCGCGGGCCAGGCCCCCATCGCGGTGGTGGAGCGCAACGGCGCGGTGATCACCACCCGCGAGGTGGAGAAGTTCCGCCGCCTGCCCAAGCTGGTGGGCGCGGGCTCGCCGCAAAGCGCCGCCGACCTGGTGGACGCGGTCCAGTCCCATCGCGCCGTGTCGGCGCGCATCATCGCCTATGCCCGCGTCTCGTCGCGCCGCTGGAACCTGATTCTGGACGACGGCGTTGTGGTGAAGCTGCCCGAATCCGACTGGCTGCCGCAGATCGACGCGCTGGAACGGCTGATCATCGACCGCGGCATCCTGGAGCGCGACGTCACCGAAATCGACCTGCGGTCGCCGAGTCATTACTTCTTCCTGCTGAAAAACGGCGAGAAGAAGGATGTTGAGAGGGGCAAAGAGACATGAACCAGACCCTGAGGTTGCGCGTGAACAACGAAATCCCCGCCTATCGCACCGGCCTTGTCTCGGCGCTGGATGTCGGCACCTCCAAGATCGTCTGCGTCATCGGCCAGGCCGAGGCGGGGTCGCTCAAGGTGCTGGGCAGCGCCTTGCGCGAATCCGCCGGGCTCAAGGCCGGCACCGTCACCTCGCTGGAGCTGGCCGAGGAAAGCATCCGCGACTGTGTCGCCGCCGCCGAGAACATGGCCGATGCCCGCATCCAGAATGTGCTGATCAGCGTCAATTGCGGCCAGCCGGTCTCGGTCACCGGCCGCGCGGTGATGGCGCTGGACGGGGCGCTGGTGTCCGACACCCACTTGCGCGCCCTGCTGAATGACGGCCGCGCCCGCTGCAAGCTGGACGGCCATGAGGTGATCCAGTCCGCCCCCACCACCTATGTGGTGGACGAGGCGCGGGGGGTGCGCGATCCCTCCGGCATGTTCTGCCAGCGCATCGGGGTGGCCATGCATGCCGTGGCGGTGAAACCCAGCCCCTTGCAGAACCTCAAGCTGGCGGTGGAACGCTGCCACCTGAATGTGGTGGGCACCCAGTTCGGGGCCTATGCCAGCGGCCTGTCCACCCTGACCGAGGACGAGAAGCAGATCGGCGCCACCGTGATCGACATGGGCGGCGGCACCACCTCCATTGCCGTCTTCCTGGAAGGCCATCTGGTTCATGCCGATGTGGTGCCGGTGGGCGGCATGGCGGTGACCAACGACATCGCCCGCATGTTGGCCGCCCCGCTGGCCGCCGCCGAGCGCACCAAGACCCTCTATGGCGCGGCGATGGGCGAGATGGACGGCAGCGCCGATGTGGTGGCGGTGGCGCAGATGGGCGAGGAGGGCGAGGATTCCGCCCTGCGCCTGCCGCGCTCCATGCTGACCCGCATCATCCAGGCCCGGCTGGAGGAGATTTTCGGCGAGGTCCAGACCCGCCTGCGCGCCTGCGGTTTCGATGTGGCGGCGGGCCGCCGCGCCGTCCTGACCGGCGGCGCCTGCCAGCTGGCCGGCACCCGCGAGCTGGCGGCGCGCATCCTGAACAAGCAGGTCCGCATCGGCCGCCCCGCCACCTTCCACGGCCTGGCGGCGGCGTCGGCGGGTCCGGACTATGCGACGGCGATCGGGCTGCTGATGGCGGGCGCGACCCTGCCGCCCGAACTTCTGAACCCCGCTCTGGCGATGGCGCCCGTGAAAACAAAGGGCCAAGGCTGGCTGGGCCGGTTGACCGGACGGTGGCTTCAGTGATTCAACAATATAACAGCGAATCGGTTGGGAATTCTGGCGTGCCGCAAGGTGATCGGAACAAATCGATGAGGAGAATCTAATATGACGATCAACCTGAAAGCTCCTGAAACCAAGGAACTGCGCCCCCGCATCACCGTGCTGGGCGTCGGCGGCGCCGGCGGCAACGCCGTCAACAACATGATCGAGTCGGGCCTGGAAGGCGTGGACTTCGTGGTCGCCAACACCGACGCGCAGGCCCTGGCCCAGTCCAAGGCCAGCCGCCGCATCCAGCTGGGCGCCACCACCACCGAGGGCCTGGGCGCGGGCGCGCAGCCCGATGTGGGCGCGCGCGGCGCCGAGGAGTCGCTGGAAGAAATCATGGAGCAGCTTTCGGGCGCTCATATGGTGTTCATCGCCGCCGGCATGGGCGGCGGCACCGGCACCGGCGCCGCCCCGGTGATCGCCCGCGCCGTGCGCGAGGCGGGCATCCTGACCGTGGGCGTGGTCACCAAGCCCTTCGCCCTGGAAGGCGACCGCCGGATGCGGGTGGCCGAAAAGGGCATCACCGAACTGCAGCAGTTCGTCCACACCCTGATCGTCATTCCCAACCAGAACCTGTTCCGCGTCGCCAACGACCGCACCACCATGGCCCAGGCCTTCGCCATGGCCGACGAGGTGCTTCATGCCGGCGTGCGCGGCGTCACCGACCTGATCGTGATGCCCGGCCTGATCAACCTGGATTTCGCCGACATCAAGTCGGTCATCTCCGAGATGGGCAAGGCGATGATGGGCACCGGCGAAGCCGAGGGCGAGGACCGCGCCGCCCGCGCCGCCGACATGGCGATCTCCAATCCGCTGCTCGATGATGTGACGATGAAGGGCGCCAAGGGCGTGCTGATCAACATCACCGGCGGCCCGGACCTGATGCTGTTCGAGGTCGAGCAGGCCGCAAATCGCATCCGCGCCGAGGTGGATCCCGACGCCAACATCATCTTCGGCAACACCATCCTGGACGAGATGGAGGGGCGCATCCGCGTCTCGGTGGTCGCCACCGGCATCGACGCCGACCAGTTGCGTATGCCGGCCCCGACCGAAAAGGTGCGGCCGCTGCATCCCCACCTGAACCTCAAGAATCCGCTGCGCGCGGCGGAAGCCGCCCGTCCGGTCGCGCCCGTGCCCGAACCGGTGCGCGCCGCCGCGCCCAATCCCGTGCATGTCTCCATGGATGTGCTGGCGCAGGAAATGGGCGCCGACAAGAGCCCGGCCGAAGCCTATATCCTGGGTGGCGCGGACGCGCCGGAGGTGCAGGCCGAGCCGCTGTCCGCCGCGGCGCCCACTGCTGCCAAGTATCCCGCCACGGAAAGCTACCGCCCGCTGGAACAGCAGCCGCTGGCGGCCCGCGCCCCGGAGCCGGAAAAGAAGGGCTGGAGCATTTTCGGCCGCAAGAAGGCGCAAGCCGACATGCGCGCCGAGCCGCAGCCGGAACCGCGCATGGCCGCCCCGGAAAGGGCCCAGGCCGCGCCCCGCGCCACCGCCACGGTCATGCCCCAGCCGCAGATGACGCCGACTGTCTCGCCGGACGGCCAGCGCAACCCCGCCGACGATCTGTTCCCCGATCACAAGCGGGACGAGCAGTTTGAAATACCGGCGTTCCTGCGCCGCCAGTCGAATTGACGGCGCGCCGAAACACTCGATCTGAAATAGGCGGGCGCTTTGCCCGCCTATTTTCTTTATAAGGGCCGGCATGACGCCCCGCCGCACCGTCGCCCGCACCGTCACCGCCACCGGCACCGCCCTTCATGCCGGCGTTTCCGTCACCATGACCATCGCGCCGGGCGCGGCGGGCGCGGGCATCGTCTTTCGCCGCGCCGATCTGGGCGTGGATATTCCGGCGCTCTATTCCCATGTCGGCGAGACCCGGCTGGGCACGGTGCTGGAACAGGACGGCGCCCGTGTGGGCGTGGTCGAACATCTGATGGCCGCCGCCGCCGGGCTGGAACTGGACGACCTGCTGGTGACGCTGGATGCGCCGGAGCCGCCGATCCTGGACGGCGATGCGCTGTCCTACCTGACGCTGCTGGAAAGCGCGGGCCTAGCCGAGCAGCCGATGGCCCGCCAGATCATCCGGGTGCTGCGGCCGGTGACGGTGACGCAAGGCGACGCCAGCGCCGCGCTGCTGCCCGCCGAGGCCGCCTCCTACCGCTATGATCTCAGCTACCGGGTGATCGGCGAGCAATCCTATGCCTTTGCCTTCAGCCGCGCCGGATTCAAGGCCGAGATCGCCCCGGCTCGCACCTTCGGCTTTCTCAGCGAGCTGGACAGCCTGAACCGGATGAACCTGGCGCGGGGGGCCAGCCTGGCCAATACCCTGGCGCTGGACGAGAACGGGGTGGTGAACCGGGATATCCAGCGTTTCGCCGACGAATTCGTGCGCCACAAGATCCTGGATGCGATCGGCGACATGGCGCTGGCGGGCGCGCCCCTGCTGGCCCGCTTCGAGGGCCGCAAGTCCGGCCACGGCACCAACAATGCCCTGCTGCGGGCGCTGTTTTCCGATTCAGGAAATTACCAGGTGACGGAGGCGTAACCTCCCCGGCGCGCGCGTCAGCGCGCCCGCATGGGGAGGTGCCCGTAGCTGGCCCCCAGGCGCGGAGCGCCTCTTGAATTCCGCGCCACCGCGCGGGGCCAGCGAAGGGCGGTGGGGAAATTACCAGAAAGTCACGCTTTCCTGACCCGCCCCGGTCCCTGTATATACAGAGGCATCGGGCGCGGGCGGACGCTGGCCCGGAACAAGGCATTGAAATGCCTGTTATTTTCGCCCACAAGGATCGCCATGCTGGTTGCACATCGTCTGAAGTTGGTCGATCTGGGTCCGATCGCGCGCGCCGCCCTTCTGGGCGGGCTGGTGGCGCTTGGGGGCTGTTCGTCCATCTTCGGCAAGGACGACGAAACCAACAACGCCAACAAGGATGCCGCCAACTACAAGGAGCGCACCATCGAGCAGATTTACGCCGATGGCTGGCGCGCCATCACCAACGGCGCCTGGGAAATCTGCGCCGCCCAGTTCAACGAGGTGGACCGCCAGCATCCCTATTCGGTCTGGGCGCGCCGGGCCATGCTGAACAGCGCCTTCTGCTCCTATCAGGCCAACAACTATACCCAGGCCATCGCCACCGCCGACCAGTATATCTCGCTGCATCCCGGCAGCCAGGAAGTGGCCTATGCCTTCTACATCAAGGCCATCTCGCTGTATGAGCAGATCGTGGATGTGGGCCGCGACCAGTCCAACACCGAAGGCGCGCTGGTGGCGTTGCAGGACGTGGTGCAGCGCTTCCCCGATACCGAATATGCCCGTGACGCCAATCTCAAGATCGACCTGACCATGGATCACCTGGCGGGCAAGGAAATGGCGGTGGGCCGCTATTATCTGCGCCGGGGCGATCACGTCGGCGCCATCAACCGCTTCCGCACCGTGGTGGAGCAGTATCAGACCACGCCCCAGATCGCCGAGGCGCTGCAGCGCCTGACGGAGTCCTATTACAGCCTGGGGTTGGACCGTGAGGCCCAGACCGCCGCCGCCGTGCTGGGGCGTAACTATCCGGGTTCCGGCTGGTACAAGAGCGCCTACAGCATCCTGCAGGGCCGCAACCTCAAGCCGATGGAAGACAGGGGCTCGTGGATCAGTCAGGCTTTCCGCAAGATTCTCTGATTCCCTTTTTGGCCTTTCGGAGTCCGGCGTGCTGGCGGCACTGACCATCCGGGACATCGTTCTGATCGAGCAGGCGGCGCTGGAATTCGCGCCCGGCCTCAATGTGCTGACCGGCGAGACGGGGGCGGGCAAATCCATCCTGCTGGATTCGCTGGGGCTGGCGGTGGGCGGACGCGGAAGAGCCAGCGTGCGCGCGGGCGCCGCCCAGGGCAGCGCCACCGCCGTCTTCGAACCGGAGGCCGGGCACCCTGCCCATGTTCTGCTGGCGCAGCAGGAGATGGCGCTGGACGGCGAGATCGTGCTGCGCCGGACCCTGGCCGCCGACGGGCGCAGCCGCGCCTTCATCAACGATGCGGCGGTGGGCGTGGGGCTGCTGAAAGACCTGGGCGCGCTGCTGCTGGAGGTGCATGGCCAGCAGGACGATCGCGGCCTGTTCGACACCGCCACCCATCGCGCCTTGCTGGATGGCTATGGCGGTCTGACCGGCGACGCGCAGGCCGTCGCCGCCCGGCATGGCGACTGGATGGCGGCGCGGGCCGCGTTGGAAGACCTGCAAGCGATGGCCGAGCGCGCCGCCGCCGAGGCCGATTTCGTGCGCGCCGCCGCCACCGAACTGGGCGACTTCGCGCCCGAGGCGGGCGAGGAGGAAAGGTTGGCGGGCGAACGCGCCCTGATGATGAACGCCTCCCGCATCGCCGAGGATGTGTCGTCGGCGCTGGAAAGCGTGTCGGGCGAACGCGGCGGGCAAACCCATCTCGCCCAGGCGCTGAAAAAGCTCAGCCGGATGAACGAGGAGGCGCGCAAGGCCGCCGCTCCGGCCGAGACGGCGCTGGAACAGGCCTATGCCCTGGCCGAGGAGGCGCGGCGCGAACTGGAGTCGCTGCTGTCGCGGCTGGATACCGATACCGGCGCGCTGGAACGGAAAGAAGAGCGCCTGTTCGCGCTGCGGGCGCTGGCGCGCAAATATGGCGTGACGCCGGACCAGCTTCCGGGCCTGCGCGACGACTATGCCGCCAAACAGGATGCGCTGTCAGGTGGCGGCGGCCAGATGAAACAGGCGCAGGCCAGGGTGGCGGCAGCACATGCCGCCTATCTGGATGCGGCGCGCACGCTGTCAAAGGCCCGCGCGGGTGCGGCGAAGACGCTGGAAAGCGCCGTGGCGGCGGAACTGGCGCCGCTCAAGCTGGGCCATGCCCGCTTTCGCATCGCTCTGGAACCATTGGACGACGACAAGGGCGCCGCCGGCGGGCTGGAGCGCATCGCCTTCGAGGTGGCGACGGTGGAAGGCGCCGGTTTCGGCGGGCTGGCGAAGATCGCGTCGGGTGGCGAGCTGGCGCGCTTCTCGCTGGCGCTGAAAGTGGCGCTGGCCCAGGTGTCCTCGCCCGCCGCCATGGTGTTCGACGAAGTGGACCGGGGCGTGGGCGGCGCGGTGGCCGACGCGGTGGGCGAGCGGCTGCAAAGGCTGGCCCAGACCACCCAGGTGCTGCTGGTGACCCACAGCCCGCAGGTGGCGGCGCGCGCCGCGCGGCAT
>CALDFO010000026.1 GCA_937942205.1 uncultured Alphaproteobacteria bacterium | reverse complement strand
CAGCGCCGCCAGTTCGGCGGCGGCGGCCGCGGCATCGGCCTCGGCTTCCTCGGCCCGGCTGACGGGGGCGATGCCCTCGGCCACCAGCGCCTTGACGCGGTCGGCCGCCGCCTTGGCGGACCGATAATGCGCCGCCTGGCCGCGCAGCTTGGCCTGGGCGGCATGCATGTCGGCGCTGACGATCACCGCCAGCACCGCGCCTTTCCTGACTCGCGCGCCTTCCAGCCCCACCAGGCTGCGCACCGTGCCCGCGAAGGGCGCCGACACCGGCACCCGCGCATCGGGGGCGGGGGTGACCCGGCCCAGCACCGAGACACCGGCCTGGGTCGCGGCGGGCTGAACCGGAGCGGTGCGGATTCCCAGCCGCTGGACCTGCTGCGGCGTGACCGGCAGCAGCCGCGCCGCGGCGGGCATGGAAGCCAGCGTCCCATAGAGGACGAACAGGGCCGGAACGATGCGCGCGGAAACGCGCGCGCGAAAACGGACAGACATGATGAAGCCTCACGGCCAGACGTGAAAATTCCCGCGCCAGGACGCGCGGGGCTCGGACGCTGGAAGTCTCAGGCTCTGGGAGGGCGCTCGGGCAGCGACAGCCGGATACTGACCCGGACATGGTCGCGGGCCAGATGGTAGCGGTCGCCGGTGGCCATGGGCATGGAGACGCCATTGGCGGTCATGGCCGCCATGCCGTTGCCGATATCGCCATGATGATGATGGTGCGAACCGGAATCGCCGGAATGGAGGTCGGAATGATGGTCGTCATCGTCCAGCGAGATGTTGCTGAACAGCACATGGTCGTGCACGCCGGGATTGCCGTTCATATGCTGCACGGCATTGATCGTGCTGGCCGCCGCGGCGCCCACGAAGACGAGCGTCAGCGCGACGCAAAGCGTCGCGCAGGCACGTCTGAGGATCGCCGGTCGCAGCATGGCCGGACGTTAGCCCGGCGGCGCGGGCCAAGGCAACGGGCGATCATCGGGGCCTGATGTCCCGGTCCGGCATTCTGATTTTGCGTCCGGATCGCACGGTGGAGCGTCCAATGTTGCCATCGGTTGCGATCAGGGAACGGATATGCCTCAATTCTGAAAAACGAAGCGGGGGCTTTCCATGACCAATCCGACACGCCGGACCACCATGCTGATGATGGGGGTGGCCTCCGCCCTGACCGCGCTGGCGCGGCTTCCCGCCCAGGCCCTGACCAGCCTGGCCGCCCTGCCCCGGCGCGCCGTGACCGATGCCGACAAGGGCCATGCCCTGACGCTGGCCGCCTCGAACAAGACCGTGGTGGGCTATAGCGACCAGATCACGGTCCGGCCGGGCGAGACGATCACCTTCTTCGCCAGCACCTATGCGCCGGGCAACTACCGCGCCTCGCTGGTGCGCGTCATCAACGGCGATACCCTGTCGGGCGCGGGCCGCTTCCGGGTGGACCCGGTGGCCGCCGATTTCGCCAAGACCTACAAGGGCGGCGAGCAGAAGACCTGGCCCGGCTCCTATGTAACCTTTGATACCCCGTCTTCGGCCACGCCCACCGGCAACAAGCAGAGCTTCTCGGTGATGGCGCTGATCAAGCCCACCATGCCGGGCAAGGGCATCCAGCATGTCGTCTCGCAATGGAACCAGCGCGACAAGACCGGCTGGGCCCTGGGCATCGACGAGCGCGGCGAAGGCGCGCTGTGGGTCGGCCATGGCGGCGACAAATCACTCAAGCTGCGGACCTCCCGCTATATCCAGCCCAACCACTGGACCCTGCTGTGCGCCTCGTTCGACGCCGCGACCGGCGAATGGCGCGTCTATGACGTGCTGCTCAGCGATCCCGCCTTCCCGCTCAACCACCAGTCCGACCCGTTGCATTATATTTTCGGCACCCGCAGGCTGGCGCCGGACTGGACCGTGGCCGGCGGAACGCCCCTGCGCTTCGCCGCCGGCTGCGGCGTAACCATGCCCAACGGCCAGCCCGCCCCCTTCCCGCTGTTCAACGGCCGCATCGACGGCGTGCGCATCGCGGACAAGGCTCTGCCGGTGCTCGAGATGATGCGCATCGCCCGCACGCCCGAATACGACGCCGCGATGGCGGCGGACGGCATTCGCGGCTTCTGGGATTTCGCACCGGGGATCGGCACCTTCACCGTGCACGACACCTCGCCCGCCGCCTGGAACGGCCGCGGCGTCAACTGGCCCCAGCGCGCGCTCAAGGGCTATCACTGGAAGGCGAGCAAGGACTGGCGCAAGGCGCCGGTCGAATTCTCGGCCATGTATTTCCGCGCGGACGACCTGCTGGACGCGGACTGGACGCCCAGCTTCCGCTATACGGTGCCGCAAGGCACCCGCAGCGGCTTCTATGCCGTGCATCTGCAACACGGCAAATCCGAGCATTACGTGCCCTTCTTCGTCGCCCCGCCCAAGGGCGCGGCCACCGCCCGGACCGCGTTCCTGGTGCCCACCACCACCTATCTCGCCTACAGCAACTGGACGCGCAACTTCTGCCAGTTGGAACGCTATCCGGCCTTCCATTTCAACGGCGACGACATCGACTTCCTGATGCAGCATCCGGAATTCGGGCGCAGCCTGTACGACCAGCATATCGACGGCACCATGGTGACGCGCTCGTCCTGGCGGCGTCCGCTGCTGACCGTCACGCTCAAGAGCTGGCTGCACATCCTCAATTCCGACACCCAGATCGTGGACTGGCTGGAGCATATCGAGGCGCCCTACGACATCATCACCGACGATCTGCTGCACAAGGAAGGCGTCGAGCTGCTGGCGCGCTACCGCACGGTGATGACCGGCCAGCATCCCGAATACCAGTCGCCGGAAATC
>CALDFO010000025.1 GCA_937942205.1 uncultured Alphaproteobacteria bacterium | reverse complement strand
TGGGCATGATAGTCGTCCTTCAGGATCAGCGCCGTGACCAGATTGACCAGCAGGCCGATCACCGCGATCAGCAGGGCGTCGCCATACTGCACCGCGCTGGGGACAACGATGCGCTGGAGCGATTCCACCGCCACCGCGACGGCGGTCAGGCCCAGCACGATGGCGCTGGCGAAGGCCGCCAGATCGCCGAACTTGCCCGAGCCGAAGCTGAAGCGGGTGTTGCCGGCATGGCGGCGCGCCAGCCAGTAGGCGCCCGCCGCCAGGCCCAGCGCCCCCACATGGGTGGCCATGTGCACGCCGTCGGCCAGAAGCGCCATGGAGCCGTAGAGCAGGCCGCAGACGATCTCCACCACCATGAAAAGAGCGGTGAGGATGGCGGCGATGGTGGCGCGCGCCTCGGCGCGGCTGTGGCCCTGGCCCAGGAACAGATGGTCGCGCGTCCAGGCTCCGTGGCTGTGCGGGTCCGGCGCGGCATGGTCGTGGCTGTGGTCATGACCGGCGGGGTGGGTGCAATGGCCGTGATTGTGGCTCATGGGTGCAGTCTAGCGCGGGCCCAGTCCCCACGCCACTGGCCACCCCGGCACGAAGAAAGTTGGCTTCCCTTCCCTCGCATCGCCTGCCGGCGATGCTCGCCGGGAATGACAATCAGAGAGAGCCAGCACAGGCCCGCCTCCCCCTTGTGCGCGAAGCGCACCCAAAGGGGGAGGTGGTTTCAGCGTGCGACGGGAGCGAAGCGACCGAGCGAAAGCTGAAACCGGAGGGGGGTTATTCAAGAAAGAAAGTTGGATTCCCGCTTTCGCGGGAATGACAGGTTGAGGCTCTTATAAATACAGCACAGGCCCGCCTCCCCCTTTGGCGCGCAGCGCCATCAAAAGGGGGAGGTGGCTTCAACGTGCGAGGCATGTGCGAGGGCAGGCGTGCCCGAGCAGCCGAGCGTAAGTTGAAGCCGGAGGGGGTTAATTGGAAAAGTTACGTCGCCGGCGGGCCGTGCAGATAGCTTTGCACCAGCGATCCGGCGATCAGCCGCCAGCCGTCCACCAGCACGAAGAAGATCA
>CALDFO010000024.1 GCA_937942205.1 uncultured Alphaproteobacteria bacterium | reverse complement strand
AGGGGTGCAAAACCATTCCGGCGGTCAAGCGTTGTTCCCGGCAGCCATCGCGCTAAATTCCGGCACGGTTAATCTCCCTCGTCCTGCCCAAGGTTTGTTCATGGCCGATCCGCTGAGTCTTCCCGCCGTCCTGCCCTCCGCCGCCGCGATGCCCGCCACGGTCAAGGCCGCCCTGCCTGCCCTGACGGTCATGATGGTCAACGGCGCGCGCGATTTCCTGTTCGCCACCCTGATCCTGGTGGCGGGCTGGACCCTCTCGCGCTGGCTGGGGCGTTGGGTGCATGACCTGCTGGACCGCAGCACCCATGTCGATCCCACCCTCAAGCCGCTGCTGGCCAAGACGGTGCGCTATGCCGTGCTGGCCGTCACCATCGTGGCGGTGCTGGGCCAGTTCGGCGTCCAGACCACCAGCCTGATCGCGCTGATCGGCGCCACCGCGCTGGCGGTGGGCCTGGCCTTGCAGGGCACGCTGTCGAACGTGGCGTCCGGCGTGATGCTGCTGTTCCTGCGGCCGATCCGGGTGGACGACAAGGTCAAGATCACCGATGTGACCGGCACGGTGCGCGAGATCGGGCTGTTCCGCACCAGCATGGTCACCGATGACGGCGTGTTCGTCTCGGTGCCCAACGCCACCATCTTCGCCGGCAGCATCTCCAACTTCTCGCGGGAGAAGCTGCGCCGCGCGAATTTCGTCATCGAGGTGGATCGCGCCGAGAATCTGGACGTGGTGCGCAAGCTGATCCTGGAGGCCGTGGCGCGCGACACGCGCATTCTCAAGACACCCGCGCCGGTCGTGGAGGTGGACAGCCTGGGACCGCTTTCCACCGTGCTGACGGTGCAGGCCTGGACTGCCAATAGCGGCTTCGGCGCGGCGCAATCCGAGCTCAAGCTGCGGGTGCGCCATGCGCTGGAAGGCGCCGGTATCCATGCGCCGGTTCCCGTGGCCGCGCCCGCCGTGGCGCCCTGGACGCCGGAACCGCCCCAAAGCGCCCAACAAAGCCCGGACTCCCATGCCTCCCGATAGGGGCTGATCTTCCCCGCGCGGCCCTCGACATGGGGACGCCAACCGCTACATTGCCCCCGCCATGATCGAGACACAGACCAGGATCGCCGCCGCCGACGCGCGGGGCATCGCCGAAGCCGCCGCCGTGCTGAACCAGGGTGGGCTGGTGGCCTTCCCCACCGAGACCGTGTACGGCCTGGGCGCCGACGCCACCCATGGCGAGGCGGTGGCCGCGATTTTCGCCGCCAAGGGCCGCCCCCTGTTCAATCCGCTGATCGTGCATGTCTCCGACCTGGAGGAGGCGCAGCGCCATGTCCTGTTCTCGCCCCGCGCCAAGGGGCTGGCGGAACGCTTCTGGCCGGGCGCGCTGACCCTGGTGCTGCCCCGCCGCAAGGACAGCCCGCTGTCGCTGCTGGTCAGCGCCGGGCTGGACAGCGTGGCGCTGCGCGCGCCGTCGCATCCGGCCGCCGCCGCGCTGCTGAAAGCCGCAGGCAAGCCGGTGGCCGGACCGTCGGCCAACATGTCGGGCAAGGTCAGCGCCACCACCGCCCAGCATGTGAAGGACGGGCTGGACGGCAAGGTGGATGTCATCCTGGACGGCGGCAGCGCCACCCTGGGCATCGAATCCACGGTGATCGGTTTCAATGACGACCGGCCGCTGCTGCTGCGGCCCGGCGCGATCCCGCGCGAGGAGATCGAGGACCTGATCGGTCCCCTGGGCGCGCCGGGCAATCTGATCCAGTCGCCGGGCCAGCTGGCCAGTCATTACGCCCCGCGCGCCGCCATGCGCCTGAACGCGCAGGAGATCGAATCCGGCGAAGTCCTGCTGGGCTTCGGCGATGCGCCGGGCGCGGCGCTGAACCTGTCGCCCAAGGGCGATCTGCGCGAGGCCGCCGCCAATCTGTTCGCCATGCTGCGGGCGCTGGACAAGACCGCCATCCGCATCGCGGTGTCGCCCATTCCCGGCAAGGGCCTGGGTGAGGCCATCAACGACCGGCTGATGCGGGCCGCCGCGCCGCGATGAGCATTCTGGACCGGCTGAAGGACGCGGCCGGGCCGGACGGCTTTTCGCAGGATCCGGCCGAGCTGGCGCCGCATCTGGAAGAATGGCGCGGCAAGTACAAGGGCCATTCGCCGTTGCTGCTCAAGCCCGCCACCACGGCGCAGGTGTCCGCCATCCTGCGCCTGTGCCACGAAAGCGGCACGGCGGTGGTGCCGCAGGGCGGCAATACCGGACTGGTGGGCGGCCAGATTCCCTTTCACGGCGAGGTGGTGCTGTCCACCAAGAGGCTCAATCGAATCCGGGCGCTGGATGCGCGAGGCGCGACCCTGACGGTGGAAGCGGGCGTGACGCTGGCGACGGTACAACAGGCGGCGGCGGAGGCGGGCCTGCTGTTTCCCCTCAGCCTGGCCTCGGAAGGCAGCTGCACCATCGGCGGCAATATCGCCACCAATGCCGGGGGCACGCAGGTTCTGCGTTATGGCATGACCCGGGCGCTGGTGCTGGGGCTGGAAGCGGTGCTGGCCGACGGCACGGTGCTGGACATGGCGCGGGCGCTGCACAAGGACAATACCGGCTATGATCTCAAGCAACTTCTGATCGGCAGCGAGGGCACGCTGGGGGTGGTCACTGCCGCCACGCTGCGCCTGTTCCCCCGGCCGGAAGTGTCCGTCACCGCCCTGGCCGCCGTGCCGTCGCCGCAGGCGGCGGTGACGTTGCTGGGCGCGCTGCAGGCCCGCACCGGCGGAATGCTCAGCGCCTTTGAACTCATGCCGCGCATCGCACTGGATTTGGTGATCCGCCATATCGCCGGAACCCGCGATCTGATGCCGGCGCCCTCACCCTGGTATGTGCTGATGGAGGCCACGGGCGGACGCGATGCCAACCTCGCCGCCAGTCTCGAGAACGGATTGGCCGAGGCGGTGACGGCCGGGCTTGTCACCGACGCGGTGGTGGCGGCCAGCCAGACCCAGGCGGCGGCGCTGTGGAAGCTGCGCGAAAGCATCTCCGAGGCCCAGAAGCGCGAGGGCGCTTCGATCAAGCACGACATTTCCGTGCCGGTGGCGGCGATCCCCGATTTCCTGGCCCGCGCCACGCCCGCGGTACTGGCGATCGCGCCGGGGGCGCGGTCGGTCGGCTTCGGCCATCTGGGCGACGGCAATCTGCATTTCAATTTCAACAGTCCGGCAGATGGCGATGACACCGCCTTCCTGGCCAAATGGGACGCCGTGCAGCAATGCGTGCACGATATCGTCAAGGATTTCGGCGGCTCGATCAGCGCCGAGCACGGCATCGGCGCGATGAAGGTCGCCGCCCTGCCCCGCTACAAGAGCCATGCCGAACTGGACGCGATGCGGGCGATCAAGGCGGCGCTGGATCCGAAGAACATCCTCAATCCCGGCAAGACCGTGCCGCCGGTGTTGAAGCTGTAAGGCTTTACAGCTTCAACACTCTTGTCATTCCCGCGAAAGCGGGAATCCAACTTTCGGCACCCGAAAAAAGTTGGATGCCCGCCTGCGCGGGCATGACAAACATGACAAAAGGGAGCGGCCCTACCGGACGACGCGGCCCGAACTGTCGATGATGACGATGCGCTCCTGCGCCCGTCCGGCCAGGGCCAGCAGCAGCGCGACGATCCAACCGATCACCGTCCAGCCCAGGAAGAAATTGAAGACCGCGATTCCCAGTGCCGGAATGCCGCGCACCACCGCGATGATGGTGGGCAGCCAGTACATCACGAACAGGAAGGTCAGAAACGACATCATGGCATCTGGTCCTTGCGGGTGATCCGGGCAGGCATATCACGCCGCATGAAAATGGGTTGTGATAGCAGCGATTTCAAGCCGCCCCCTCAAGCGGCTTTGGGCAGCGCCGGGACGTCCAGCGGGGCGGCGTCGGATTTCTGGTTGGAGCGGACGCTGACAATGGCGGTGGCCACGGTGGCGGCATAGGGCAGCGCCTGAACGCCCAGCATCACCATCCACAGCGTCACCGCCGGATCCTGGAAGCCGCGGTCGAAGATCATCGACATCATCGCCACCGTCAGCAGCGCCAGCAGAACTGTCTCCTGCCAGATCACCCGCAGTACCTGGGTGAAGTTGGCGGGATCGGCGCATTTGGGCGTGCGCAGGAAGGGCTTGCCGGAGGTGAACAGGCCGGTCCAGACCGCCTTGCCCACCGTATGGGTCAAGGACAGGCCCGCCACCGACGCGATGAAGGCCCCGCGCATCCCCGATCCCACCTTGGGCGGATAGAGCAGCAGGGTCTTGAGCAGCTTGGTGGCGAACAGCGCCATCGCCGCCATGGACAAAGCGGGCATCGGCACGTCGATATAGCTGGGCAGCGACCACATCAGCGCCGTCCAGATCAGCGCCATGATGGTGACCATCATGCCCAGCCCATCGGAGATCCAGGGCAGCCAGCCGGACAGGAACTGATAGCGCTGCGACCAGCTCAGGGCCGAGCCGCCCGCGAAAATGGCCCGGGCATGGCGCTTGAGCATCTGCATGGCGCCATAGACCCAGCGATAACGCTGGGTCATGAAGGCTTCCAGCGTGTCGGGTATCAGGCCCGAGCCCATGCTCTGGGGCACATAGGCGGCCTCGTATCCGGCTTCGAACAGCTTGAGGCCCAGCTCGGTGTCCTCGGTGATGCACCATTCGCTCCAGCCGTCCACCTCCTCCAGTGCCGCCCGGTCCACGATGGTCATGGTGCCGTGCTGGATGATGGCGTTGTGCTCGTTGCGCTCCACCATGCCGATATGGAAGAAGCCGCGATATTCCTCATAGGCCATCGCCTTGAAGCGGTTTTCCGGCCCGTCGCGGTAATCCTGCGGCCCCTGCACCAGCGCGATGCCCGGCGCGGCGAAATAGGGAATGACCCGGCGCAGCCAGAAGGGCCGCACCTGATAGTCGCTGTCGATCACCGCGACATACTTCGCGGCGGGATCGGTCAGCGCCAGGGCGCGGTTCAGCGCCCCGCCCTTGAAGCCCTTGATGCCGTCGAAATGGAAGAAGCGGAAGCGCGGCGGCGCTCCTGTTGGGGGCATGGCGGCATTCAGCGCCCGGCAATGCGCCTCCACCGGCCGCCAAGTTTCCGGCTCCGGCGTGTTGTTGTCCAGAAGGATGACTTCGTAATTGTCGTAATCCAGCCGCGCCAGGGCATCCAGGGTCTCGATCACCATCTGGGGCGGCTCGTTATAGGTCGGCACATGGATGGAGACACGCGGACTGATCTGGGGGATCGCCGCCTTGACCACCCGCCGGTCCACCCGCCACAGGCTAGCGGCCAGCTCGATGCCCTCGGTCAGGATCACGGCGCAGGCCAGCACCACCAGCGGCGACATCGCCACCAGGGCGATGATGTCGGTGGGGTCCACATATTCCAGGGCGGTGGCGTCGATCACCGCCAACAGGCCGGTGGAGACCAGCACGATCATGCCGCCCATCACCAGATAGCCGGTCTGGCGCACCTTGGGCATCCGGCCCAGCACCAGCAACCCCAGCAGCAGGCTGATGCCCGAGGCCATCAGCGCATAGAAGCGCCATTCCGGGAAGGTCCGCAGCAGGCCGGTGAAGGCGAATTTGGGATTGCCGCGCGCGTCGAACATGCCCCAATAGCGGCCGGCCACGCCCTCGCCCACATCCTTCCAGGGCTGGTCATAGGCTTCGAACAGGTAATAGTCCCAGCCCCGCTCCATGGCGAACTGCACGAAGCCGCGCAGGAAATAGCCTTCATTGGCGGCGGAGGCTTCGGCGCGGCCGCGCGTGCGCCCTTCCGACGGCCAGCCCGCCTCGCCCACCACGATGGGCTTGTCGGGGAACTGGTTCTGGACATGGTTGTAGAAATTCTCCGACGATTTCAGGGCACCGTGAATGTCCACATTCTCCCAATAGGGCAGCAGATGGACGAAGATCACGTCCACATGCCGGCCCACTTCGGGCGTCAGCATCCAGGTGGACCAGGGCTCGGCCGTCGTCACCTTGATGCGGGCGGGCAGCGCGGCGCGCACCCGCAGGATGTAGTCGTTGAGCTGGTCCGGCGAGACAAAACCTTCCAGTTGCGTCTCGTTGCCGACGATGACCCGGTCCACCGTGCGCCGGTTGGCCAGCGCGGTGCGGATGCCCAGTTCGATCTGCTCTTCGTTCTTGACCAGATCGGGGCTGATCCAGATGCCCATCGAGACGGTCATGCCGTAGCGGCGGGCGATCTCGGGCACCTTGTCCATGCCGCCGTCCACCGTATAGGTGCGCACCCGGCTGGTCAGGCGCGACAGCTGCGCCAGGTCGCGCTCGATCCGCTCGCGCGGAATGTTGCGGATCTGGCGCATGGTGAACAGATGGCTGGGATTGTAGGCGATGCCGCGCACCTGCCCGTCCCATTCCGGCGCCACCACGGTATAGTCGCGGCTGATCCAGAACAGGGCGCTGGCCGCCACCACCATCACCAGTGCGATGGCGACGCGGGCGCGGCCGTCGCGCGGCTGCCGCGCAGACCACAGGCGCTGGAAGATGCGGCGGAGGCGGCTCATTCCTCTGCTTCCGGCTTACTGCTGCTGGTCCGCCGGATCGGGGATATAGCCCTTCTCACCCGGTTTGGGCGGGACGGTCACCTTCACCAGCCGGATGTCGAACACCAGGGTCTGGTTGGGCGGGATCGCGCCGTTGCCCGCGCCGCGCACGCCATAGCCCAGATTGGGCGGAATGGTCAGCAGCCAGCGGTCGCCCTCGCGCATCAACTGCAGGGCCTCGATCCAGCCGGGCACCACCGCCTGCACGCGGAAGGTGGCGGGCAGGCCCGGCGACGTGCCGTCGAAGATCACATTGTTGATCAGGGTGCCGGTGTAATAGACGGTGACGGAGTCGGCGGCGGTGGGCCGCTTGCCATAGCCGTTCTGGATGATGCGGAACTGAAGCCCGCTGGGGCGCACGATCACACCCTTTTTCTTCTTGTTCTCTTCCAGGTAGCGCAGGTTGGCCTCGATGCTCAGGGCGTCATTGCCCGCCGCCGCGCCAGTCGCGGGCGCCGCCGCCGTGGCGGGCGCCTGGGCCTGCGCCCTGTCCAGGGGGGCGAAAGCCGCCGCCGCCATCAATGCCAAAACAACCGCAAAACGCCGCATCCCAGTCTCCGGAAAATCCATCCACGCACCCGTCCAGGCGTCATTCTAGCCGGGTCCCGGGGCGCGCCATAGCGTCCGGCACGCCGGAAGTGGGCCCGGAGGTTAAAAAATTTTGCGAATCCTTGTGGGAAATTGGGGAGTTAGGCCAGTTTCAGGGCCAGGTGGACCAGCACCACCAGCCCGAAAATGCCCACCAGCAGGCCGGAGACCCGGTTGATGATCCGCATGGCGCGCTCGTCGATCCGGGCGTGGAACAGGCCGATCACCGTGGTCAGGACCAGCCACCAGGCCGCCGAGCCGGCCACCACGCCGATCACCACAAAGCCGGCATCGCCATAGCTGCCCGCTCCGCCCGCCAGCCCGCTGAGTCCCGCGAACATGCCGGTGAAGAACAGCAGCGTGGCCGGATTGGTGATGGTCAGGGCAAAGGTGGACAGCATGGCGTGAAACAGGTTGGAGCCGCCGCTGTCGGGGCCTTCCTCCTGGCAGCGGGGGATCGGCGCGGCGACAAAGGTGCGAAACCCGAACCAGACCATCATCGCCCCGCCCACCAGATAGATCAGGGCGGAATAGCCCTCGATCAGCTGGGCGATCCAGCTCAGGCCGAAGCCGGTAATGGCGGCGAAAACGCCATCGCCCAAGGCCGCGCCCAGTCCCGACATGAAGCCGTTGACGGGGCCGAAGGCGAAGGTGCGGCGGATACAGATCAGGGTCACGGGCCCCACCGGAACCGCCGCGATCAGACCCATCACGACGCCCGAAAGGATCAGGGTGACCAGGTTCACGCCAGGGTTTCCACGAAACGCACCGGCGCGCCCGCCGCCGCCGTCACGGCGGCATGGTCGCGCATCACCAGGCGTCCGCGCAGGAAGGCCGCCACCGGCCAGCCCTTGGTCTTCATGCCGTCGAACGGCGTCCAGCCACAGCGCGAGGCGATCCAGGCATTGGTGATCTCGCGCGTCAGGCTCATGTCCACGATGGTGAAATCGGCGTCATAGCCGCGCGCGATGCGGCCCTTATCGGCGATGCCGAAGATGCGCTGTGGCCCGCTGGCGGTGAGGTCCACGAACCGCTCCAGCGTCAGATTGCCCTTGTTCACATGATCCAGCAGAAGCGTGGCCAGCGTCTGTACGCCCGGCATTCCCGACGGCGTGTCGGGATA
>CALDFO010000023.1 GCA_937942205.1 uncultured Alphaproteobacteria bacterium | reverse complement strand
GAACCGCCACGGCCCGGCCGATGCCGCTGTCGCCGCCGGTGATGATGGCCGCCATGCCCTGCAGCTTGCCCGAGCCGTGATAGAAAGGCGCATCATAACAGGGCCGGGGATTCAGCACCGCTTCCTTGCCGGGCTTGGGCAGATGCTGTTTGGCAAAGGGCGGGGCCGGATAGTCCCGCGCGCCGGCCTGGACGGCGGCTTGCGCCTTCCGCTTGGGGTGCTTGCGGTCCGCCCGCGCCACCTGTTTCTGGATACGGCGGTGCGATGCGGCGGCGCGGCTGGCTTTGCGGGGCGCCATATCCCGGCTCTAATGGACGGTCGGCTTGGCCGCGGCGGACTTGGAGCTGCCCGTCCCTTTGCGGGCCTCGGGCAGGCCGCCATACAGTCCTTCACGGTTACGGTCGAAATCGGCCTGGGGCGTCTTCTTGCCCTTGGCCTTGGGGTCCAGCGTGTCGTCCAGGGATTTTTTCATCGGCCATGCTCCTTTTTTCTGGAAAGACGCGAAAGGCGTCTCCTGTTCCAGCGAACCGCCGGAAAAAGCCGGGCTGGGGGCACTGCCCTCGCCCGGCCCCACCGTCAAACCCGGATCGCCTTCTTGGCAGCCAGGAAATCCCGGTTCATCCGGAGGCGCTGTTCATCGGAAAAATTCTCGCGGACCTGCGCCCAGATATTGCGCTCCTCCTCCGCGACATGGTGTTCGATGAGTTCCTTGAGCACCTTGGCCGATGCCTTGAATTCCGGGGTGTTGGCGGTCAGCGTGTCGAGCTGCTTGAGCGTGGCGCTGGCCAAGGCGTGCTCGGTATAGCCCTCGGCGCTGTCCATCTTGGGCTGCTCGCCCCGCAGCATCGCAACGGGGTCGTAAACCACCTGCTCCTCGGCCTTGGTGTGGGGCACCAGCGCCTGCTTGATCCGGGCGACCAGCCGCGTCTGCTCGCGGGCCTCCTCGCTGTCCACCAGCTGGGTCAGGAGCTCCTGCACCTCGTCATGGTCGTCATGCAACGTTGCCAGGATGTCGCCGTCCGGCGCGGCGGACGGCAGGAATGCCTCGGCCATGCTCTTGCCGGCCTGTTCGATCGTGCTTTTGATGCTCATCGGGGAATCCTTCCGGAATGGTATCGGCGACTGAACGTGCCCGCCGGGACACGGTTGCGGCGATGGGACGAAGCGGCCGTAATTTTCTGTGCGCTGTCAGGCGCCTGTGCCGCGCCGGCGGACGCCTGATGAGCAGCCATCGCAAACCGTGCGGTAACGTGCGGCGCGATCTGAATTTTCCCAAAGTTCCGGCAACGGCGCGGGCGAGGCGGCGTTACCACCAAGCACTCAACCCCCGGAGGAACAATCATGACGACCCCCACTGGTCACACCAGCGCCATTCTCGCATCCAAGGTCAAGGGCACCGCTGTCTATAACGATGCGGGCGACAAGATCGGCACGGTGGAGGACATTGTGCTGGACAAGCAGTCCAACCAGATTCTGTTCGCCGCCCTGGGCTTCGGCGGCCTGCTGGGCATCGGCGAGAAGTACTATCCCGTGCCCTGGTCCATGCTGGACTATAACGAAGACAAGGGCGGTTATGTCGTGCCCCTGGACAAGGACCGGATCGAGAACGCCCCGGCCTATGATCTCAAGGATCTGACCAAGCATGACGGCAGCCTGGGGACGATCCGCGAACAGACCTACAGCTATTACCAGGTCAACCGCGACTGGAACTGACCGGGCAGGGCCCCGCCGGAAACGGCGGGGCTTTTCGCTTGAAAGGGCTCAGACATGGGACAGTCCATCGGCAGCGTCGGCGGCGGCAAGCAGACGGGCGCCAGCGACCAGCAGAAAAACCAGCCCGGCACCAATCCGGGCCAGCGCCTGTCGGACCAGCAGAAGCCCGTCCCCAAAAAGGGCGCGCCCGACGGCGGCGCCGATCACGGCCCGCGCTCCGCGCGCTGACCAGGTTTTCACGAACAGATGCGCGCGCCTCCCATATCCAGATGGAAATGGTCGGCGTGCAGCCGGTTATAGTCCGGCCCCAGAACGGCGTTGAACACACGGCACGCTTCGTCCCGCGCCGCCGCCAGGAAACGGCCCTGGGCGGTATCCTTTGCGTAATCGCGCAGCACCGACACACTGCGGCCGTCGGCGAAATGGAAGACGGCAATGTCTATGGCGTTGGCGGCGGCATGTTCGCTGCGGCGGCCATCCTGTTCGTTATTGCCTTGCCCGTTATTGACGTTGCGGCAGGAAAAGGTGCCGAGTTGGGTGATCCGCACCAGCGGCGATTGCATATGCGCCAGGGCAGGAGCGGCAAGCTGGCGCTGATACCAGTAAAGCGCCGCCTGCATCGCGCAGGTGGCGGTGACGCGCGGCGTAAATGCCACTGGACCGGCGTCGGCCCGCACCACATTGTCGAAGCCGCACGCCGCGCCCATCGCCCGGTCCTTCAGCGGCTCGAACCGCAGCCGCGACGCGGTGGCCAGCGCCGCCCGGCAGGTGTCGCGGTCGGCCTTCAGCCGCCCCATCTGCCAGTGCGCGATCCAACCCGGCGGCGCATCCAGCACCACGGGCTTCCAGGGCAGGCTGTTGGGCGGAAAACTGTCTTCGTTGCGGAGAAACCAGCCCACCCCCACCAGCAGCAGCGCGACAAGTGCCGCCAGCATCACGGCGGGACCGGACGGCGCCGCTTTCATGCCCGCGCCCAATGCCGGACGTCTGGCCGCTGACCCGTCAGGCGCGCCACCAGCTCATGCTTGCGCGCCATCAGGGGATGCTCCACGCCATGCCACAGCGCGGCGGCGGCCAGCAGCGCGGCCGGCAGCGCCAGCGACAGGTTGATCCACCAGGACTGGCCCGGCACAAGCTGGATCGCCGCCTGTTGCAGGGGATAGGCGGTCAGATAGACGCCATAGGAATAATCGGCCCGCGTCAGCGCCGCCGGGATGCGCCGCACGCCCAGCCAGATCACGCCATAGGCCAGAAAGGGAACGGCCAGGCCCGCATGGGCGGGATCGCGCAGAATCCCGAAAGCGGCCGCCAGCGCCGCCACGCCCAGCACAGGGTGAAGCGGAATGTGGGCGGCGAAATGGTGCAGCAGCGCGCCACAGACAAAGGCCAGCACCAGCGGCTTGGCCGGCAGCCAGGTCAGCGCCAGGCCGATGAAGGGCAGGCGCGGAAACAACAGCATCAGGGCAAGGCCCAAAAGCGCGATCTCGAAAAGCCGCCCCCGCGCCACCGACGCCAGCACGGCGAGCGCCAGATAGCAGCCCATCTCCATCTGGATGGTCCAGAGCGCGCCATTGACGATGCCGCCGCGCGGATTGTCCGCGAACAGGCCCGGCAGTGCGAAATGCGGCAGGCCGATGATGTTCTGCAGATAGCGGGCGGTCGCGGGCGCGGCGAAATAATCCGTCAGCGGCAGGGTCGTCATCAACGGTCCCAGCAGCAGCGCCGTGGCCGCCACGGTGACGATCAGCGCGGGCGCGATCCTGAGCAGGCGCAACAGCAGGAAGGCGCGCGGATCGGCGCAGCGCACCAGGCTGGCGGCCACCAGATAGCCGCTGAGGGCGAAGAAGGCGGGCAGCACCAACCCGCCCGCGCGCTGGAACGGCCAGGCCATGCCCGACGCATCCCCCGCCGTCAGCGTCACGCCGTGAATGGCGACGATCCCCAGGGCCAGCAGCAAGCGCAGGCCGTCGAACCCGTTGGCGCGGCCCAGCCGGCGGGAACGCCGGGCGAGGCTTTCAAAGGATGGGAAGGCCGTGGAGACCGCGCGGTGAGGCATCCCTCGACAATCGGCGCGGCCGCCATTTGTTCCTTATTTCAGTAATTGGGATTTCAGCAGTCTGGCGATGGTTTCCAGGAGTTGCCGCATGTCACAGGGCTTGCCCAGGAAAACGCTGCCGGTCACCCGCCGCGCCGCAAGGTCGGGATTGGCGGAGACATAGATCACCGGCTTTCCGGGATGGCGGGCGTGGAAATGTTCCGCCACCGTCCAGCCATCGGCCCCGCCCGGCAGGCGGATATCGGTCACCAGGAAATCCGCCTTCAGATCGCTGTCCAGCAGGGACAAGGCAGCGTCGCCGGTGGCGGCCTCCAGAGTCTGGAAACCGGCCTCGCGCAATTCGTCCACCATCTCCATGCGAAGGAGCCATTCGTCCTCCACAACCAAGCCGATGTTCGCAGTTGTCATGCTGAAAACGCCCCGCCCTGCATTGCCAAGGTTTGGCGCGCATGATTTGTTCCGTGGAACCAAAAGTTCCCGCCGGGCGTTCTCAGGTGGGGCAAAAGCGAAAAGAACATGGGACTCGGGGGCCGGTCGGACATCGGCAAATCAGCCGTTCGGACCGTGCAGCGCCCGGGGGGCGGATACAAGCCCGAAAGCACAGTTTCGTACTTTTCGCCGGAAAAGTCCGGTTGAGGATGGGCTTGAGCGAGATGACGGCAACCGAATTCCAACGGCACGGCGCTTCGCACGCCGCGCTGGCGGCGCTTCCGGTCGCCATCTACATGACCGACGTGGACGGCACGATCACCTTCTTCAATGACGCCGCCGCCCGCTTCTGGGGCCGCCGTCCCGAAATCGGCAAGGAAAAATGGACGGGCGCCTGGCGGCTGTTCCATGCCGACGGCACTCCGCGGGCGCTGCCGGACGGACCGATGGCCCAGATGCTCAAGACCGGCGCGCCGCCGCGCGTCAGCGAGGCGCTGATGGAGCGGCCCGACGGCAGCCGGGTCTGGTTCCGCTCCCATCCCACGCCGCTCTACGACGCCCAGGGGCGGATCAGCGGCGCGGTGAATCTGCTTCTGGACATCACCGAGGGCCGCGATTTCGAACACAGCGACGCCCACCTGTCGGCCATCGTGGAATCCTCGGAAGACGCGATCCTGTCCAAGGATCTCGACGGCATCATCCAGACCTGGAACAAGGGCGCCGAACGCATCTTCGGCTACACCGCCCAGGAAGCGATCGGCCAGCCGGTGCTGATGCTGATCCCCCCTGACCGCCGGAACGAGGAACCGCAAATCCTCTCGCGCATCCGCAACGGCGAGCGGGTGGATCATTTCGAAACCGTGCGCCGCCGCAAGGACGGTTCGCTGATGGACATCTCGCTGACCATCTCGCCGGTCAAGGACAAGTCCGGCCGGATCATCGGCGCCTCCAAGATCGCGCGCGACATTTCCGGCAGCATCGCGGCCGCGCGCATGGCGCAGATTCAGGCGCGCCGCCTGGATACCCTGAACCAGATCGCCAAGATGCTGTCCAGCGACCTGGATCAGGACCGCATCGTGCAGGCGGTGACCGATGTCGCCACCGAATTGAGCAGCGCGCGGTTCGGCGCGTTCTTCTACAACATCAACGAGCCCGGCGGCGACGCGCTGCAGCTCTATACCTTGTCGGGCGCGCAGCGCGCGGACTTCGAGAAACTGGGCCGGCTGCGCGCCACGCCCCTCTTCGCGCCCACCCTGATAGACGGCCAGCAGGTGCGGTCGGGCGATGTCCGCAAGGATCCCCGCTACGGCCGGATGGCGCCCCATCACGGAATGCCCGCCGGGCACCTGCCGGTGGTCAGCTATATGGCGGTGCCGGTGCGCGGCCGCTCCGGCGAGATCATCGGCGCCCTGCTGTTCGCGCACGACCAGCCCGACATCTTCACCCAGGATGCCGAGGACATGGTGGCGGGCATTGCCGCCCATGCCGCCATCGCCCTGGACAATGCCCGGCTGCACAAGGCCGCCCAGGCCGAGGTCGCGCAACGCAAGCGGGCCGAGGACTCCAAGGACCTGCTGCTGCACGAGATCAAGCACCGGGTGAAGAACACTTTGGGCACGGTGCAGGCCATCGCCACCCAGACCTTCCGCGGCGCCCCGCGCGAGGAACGCGACGCCTTCGGGGCGCGGCTGCGCGCCTTGTCGGAAGCGCACGACCTTTTGACCAACCAGGACTGGGGCCATGTCACGGCGGGACAGGTGGTGGGCCGCGCCGTCGCGCCCTTCAACGCCCAGCGTTTCATCCTCAGCGGCGACGGCACCAGCCTGCCCGCCGCCACCGCGCTGCTGCTGGCGATGGTGGTGCATGAACTGTGCACCAATGCGGTGAAATATGGTGCGCTGTCCAACAGCGCCGGAACGGTGGAGATCGATTGGCGCGGCCGGGACGGCGCCGACGGCAAGACCGAGCTGACGGTCCGCTGGCGGGAAACCGGCGGCCCGCCGGTCACCGCGCCCACGCGCACCGGCTTCGGCACCAATCTGATCCGGCGCGCCCTGGCGGGCGAACAGGGGCGCGCGGTGTTCGAATACGCCCCCGAAGGTCTCAGGGGCGTATTCGAACTGCACTATTGACGGTTACCGGGACGGCACCAGCCGGATGATCGAGCCGCCGGTATCGGCGCCGTTCTGGGTCTGCAGCAGCAGGTAGAGATAGCCGTCGGGACCGGTCTTCACTTCGCGCAGACGGCCATGGTCCTTGAGCATCACTTCCTGGCTGACGATCTGGCGGTCCTTGATCTCCAGCCGGATCAGCTTCTGGCCGACCATGCCGGAAACGAACATGCTGCCCTTCCAGGCCGGGAAACGGTCGCCGGTATAGAAGTTCACGCTGCCGGGACCGATCGCCGGATTGTAGTAGGCGATGGGATCGGTCATGCCCACGGCGTGCTGGCGGTTCAGGCCCGGCTCCAGGCCCATCGTCACCACGCCCCAACCGTAATTCTTCCCCGGCTCGACGATGTTGATCTCGTCGCCGCCCACCGGGCCATGCTCGACCTCCCACAGGATGCCGGTGGCCGGGTCATAGGCCAGACCTTCGGGATTGCGGTGGCCATAACTCCAGATGCTGGGCAGCGCGCCCGGCGTATTCAGGAAGGGATTGTCCTTCGGGATCGAGCCGTCGAGGGTGATGCGGTGGATCTTGCCCAGCGGCGAGGCCAGGTTCTGCGACGCCTGCATATCGTGGCGCTCGCCCATCGTCCAGAAGACATGACCCTTGCCGTCGAACAGGAAACGCGAGCCGTAATGGTCGGCCGGGTTGGTGTAGAGCGCATCGGCGGCCTTGAACAGAACCTGCTCGTCCACCCATTCGTTGGCGGCGTTGATCTTGCCGCGCACCACCACCGTCATGGTCGGCGGCGCCAGGTTGGGGGCGCGCTCGGCGCCCGGCTCGGGCGTGTAGCCCGGCGGCACGCTGCTGTAGGACAGATAGACCCAGCCGCTGGTGGCGTAATCGGGCGGCAGCGCCACATCCAACATGCCGCCGTCCTGGCGCTCGAACACCTTGGGCGTGTTCTTGACCGGCGCGGAAACCTTGCCGTTCTTGTCCAGGAAGCGCAGGTTGCCGGAGCGTTCGGTGAACAGGATGCGGCCGTCCGGCGTCCAGGTCATGCCCCAGGGCTGGTTGAAGCCCTTGGCCAGCACTTCCACCTTGAAGGTGGCCTTGTCGGTCTTGAACACCTTGCCGGCCGGATCGGGCACCGGGCCGACGCGGCGGTTCATGATGCCGCCGCGAATCCGCACATAGGACGGAATCTGCGAAATCTCGTCCGCCGAGAAGCTGGTCTTGTAGGCGTGCGGCTTGGGGCTGGCCGGAACGCCGTTGGTCACCTTTTCGATGATCTGGGCATCGGTGTTGGCGGCCAGGAATTCTTCGCTGAACAGGCTTTTCGCCGCCGGGCCGGGCTGGATGGTGTTGCCATGGCAGGCGGCGCAGTTGCCCATGAAGAGTTCATGGGTGCGGGTCTGGAGCAGCGCGGGCACCGGCGGGTGGGCGCGGCGCGCCAGCGGCAGCACCGAGGGCGAATCGGCCGCGGGGGTGGGGGGCAGCGTGGCGGTCATCTGCTGCGCGATGCCCCCACCGGAAACGACCGCGCCGGAAACGACGATGCCCAGCGCGGCCAGCCAATACTTGTTCATGCGCATATTCCCCCAAAAGGCGTGATTTTGAGGGGGACTATAGCGGCGGGACCGCGGCCGCGCCACTGTTTGCGGGCGCGGCCGGTTCATGCGCGCCGACCTTATTTATGCCAGACCGAGGCC
>CALDFO010000022.1 GCA_937942205.1 uncultured Alphaproteobacteria bacterium | reverse complement strand
CTGCGGGCGAAACGGCCGTTGCTCTGGGTATATTCATGGCCGCACCAGATCAGCGTGTCGTCCGGCAGGGTCATCAGCTTGGACAGGCTGGCCCACATGGTGGCGGGATCGCCCTCGAACAGCCGCCCGCAGCCCAGGGTGAACAGCGTGTCGCCGGTAAAGGCGTTGCCGTCGATCACAAAGGTGATGGCGCCGCGCGTGTGGGCGGGCACTTCAAGCACCCGCACCGGCCGGCCGTCAAAGCTCCAGCCCGACGCCTCGTCCACCCCGATATCCAGGCCGGGAATGCGGGCCGCGTCCTTGGCGGGGCCCACCACCTGGACGCCGAATTCCGCCTTCAAGGCCAGATTGCCGCCGGTATGGTCGATATGATGGTGGGTGTTGAGGATATGGGTGGGGGTCCAGCCCAGCTTCGCCAGCGCCGCCTTGACCGGTTCCGGTTCCGACGGGTCCACCACGGCGCAGTCCGTGCCGGATTTCACCAGATAGGCGTAATTGTCGGACAGGCAGGGAACGATCTCGATCTCGACGGACATATGGCGGGCCTCCACGGAAGGTCCGTAACCTAACAGACGCGCATCTAGGAACAACCGCGCGGCTGGGCTTAAATCCGCGCCATGCCGCAGGATGTTCGCAGCCTTGCCGGATTTTACGACACACCGCTGGGCCTGGTGGCGCGGCGCGCCATCCTGCGCCGCGTCCGCACCCTGTGGCCTGATCTGCGGGGCCGACGCCTGTTGGGCTATGGTTATGCGGTTCCCTACTTGCGCGCCTTTTCCGGCGAGGCCGAGCGCGCCGTCGCCGCCATGCCCGCCGGGATGGGCTGTGTCACCTGGCCCGCGGGCCGCAACGCGGTGCTGCTCTGCGCCGAGGACGCGCTGCCGTTCCCCGATGTCTTTTTCGACCGCATTCTGGTGGTGCATGGCATCGAGCGTGCCGAGGGCTTGCGCCCGCTCTTGCGCCAGCTCTGGCGGGTGCTGGCGCCGGAAGGGCGCATCCTGGTGGTCGCGCCCAACCGCGCCAGCCTGTGGGCGCAGGTGGAATCCTCGCCCTTCGCGCGGGGGCGTCCCTTTTCCCGGACCGAACTCGATCTGCTGCTCAAGGACGCGCTGCTGACGCCCACCCGCTGGGACCGCGCCTTGTACGCGCCGCCGGTGCGGCGGCTGGGCGGTAATGGCGCGGGCTGGGAAAAGATGGGCGCGCGCTTCTTTCCCGCCATCGGCGGCGTGCATGTGGTGGAAGCCGCCAAGTCGCTCTATGCCGCCGCCACGCCGGGTCTGGGCCAGGAAAGCCGCCAGGAAAGCCGTCAGGAAAGCCGGGCGGCGCAGGCGTTGCTGACTCCGGCGCGCGATTTCTGAATGGAAGAATCGGTCAGGCCGATTTCTTGAGCAGGAAGACGCCGCCCTGGGCGAACAGGTTGGGGCCCAGATAGCGGTCCGTCAGCTTCTCCGGATCGACGCGCCGGGCGCCGCCCTGCTCGTCCAGGGTATGGGCCTGCACGATGGCGGCGCCGCATTCGCGCGTCAGGTCCACGAAATCGGCCAGGGTGCACAGATGGATGTTGGGGGTTTCCCACCAGGCATAACCGAGCTGCTGGGTGCGCGGCATCCGCCCGCCCGCCAGAAGACCCAGCCGCACTTTCCAATAGCCGAAATTGGGCAGCGACACCGCCGTGCGCCGCCCGATCCGCAGCAGATGCTCCAGCACCGCCTTGGGCTTTTCGGTGGCCTGGATGGTCTGGGACAGGATCACCGCGTCGAATACCTGGGCCGGATAATCCCCCAGGTCGCTGTCGGCGTCGCCCTGCACCACCGCCAGGCCGCGCGCCACGCAGGCATTGACGTTGGTCTGGGAAATCTCGATGCCGCGCCCGTCCACGCTCTTGGTGCGGACCAGGTGCTCCAGCAGTTCGCCGTCGCCGCAGCCCACATCCAGCACCCGCGATCCGGGGCGGATCATGTCGGCGATGGCGGCCAGGTCGGGGCGCAGGCTCATGGCGCGCCCGCCGCATGGTTCAGGAAGCCGCGGATCACCGCGTACATTTCCGGCTCGTCCAGCAGGAAGGCGTCATGGCCCTTGTCGCTCTTGATCTCGACAAAGCTCACCCGCGCCGCCACCGCGTTCAGGGCATGGGCGATGCGCTTGTTCTCCACCGGCGGATACAGCCAGTCGCTGGAGAAGGAGATGATGCAGAAACGCGGCGCATTGAGGCGGAAGACCTCGGACAGTTGCCCGCCATGCTCCTCGGCCAGGTCGAAATAATCCACCGCCCGGGTGATGTAGAGATAGGAATTGGCGTCGAAGCGGTCCACGAAGCTGGCGCCCTGATGGTGCAGATAGGATTCGATCTGGAAATCGGGCGCGAAACGGAACGACTTGGCCTCGCGGTTCTGCAGGTTGCGGCCGAACTTGCGCTGCAGCGCCGCCTCGGAAACATAAGTGATGTGCGCGGCCATGCGCGCCACCGCCAGTCCCTTGGTCGGGCGCACGCCATGCTGCTGGTATTCGCCGCCCCGCCAGTCGGGATCGGCCATGATCGCCTGGCGGCCGACCTCGTGGAAGGCGATGTTCTGGGCGCTGTGACGCGCGGCGCAGGCGATGGGCACCACGGCCTTGACGTGATCGGGATAGGTGGCCGCCCATTGCAGCGCCTGCATCCCGCCGACCGAGCCGCCCACCACCGCCAGCAGGCGCCGGATGCCCAGATGGTCGATCAGGCGCTTTTGCGCGCGCACCATGTCGCGGATGGTGACGACGGGAAAATCCAGGCCATAGGGCTTGCCGGTGTCCGGGTTGGTGTCGGACGGGCCGGTCGAGCCCATGCAGCCGCCCAGCACATTGGCGCAGATGACGAAGAAGCGGTCGGTGTCGATGGGCTTGCCGGGCCCCACCATGTCGATCCACCAGCCGGGCTTGCCGGTGACGGGATTATCGCTGGCGACGAACTGATCCATGGTCAGGGCATGGCAGATCAGGATGGCGTTGCCGGCGTCCGGAGCGAGCGTGCCATAGGTGGTATAGGCCACGGTGAAGGGCGACATCCGGCGCCCGCAATCCAGCGGCAGCGGCGCGTCAAAGGTGACCGCCAGCCCGGCATGGGCCGCCGGGGCCTTGATGGGATGCAGGAAGCGCGGCGCCTCGGTCATGGCCAATCCTTGGGGAGCCGTAGCTAGGCCGCCCCCCGCCCCCTGTCAATTAACAGTCGTGCATGACTGTGGCACGCTTTGCTTTTGGCCCGCCCGGTCCTATCAATACGGCCCTTTCCGAGCCTTTTTCACCATGAGCCCGACGTTCAAATGACCCTTGCGCCCAAGCCCGGCATCCTGGACATCGCCCCCTATGTGGGCGGGCGCGCCTCCGTGCCCGGCGTGGCCCGGGTGTTCAAGCTGTCCTCCAACGAAAGCCCCCTGGGCCCCAGCCCGGCAGCGCTGGCGGCGCTGGACGAGGCCAAGGCCAGCCTGTCGCTCTATCCCGAAGGCTCGGCCCGGCTGCTGCGCGAGGCCATCGCCGCGGTGTTCGGCCTGGACCCGGCGCGCATCGTGGCCTCGGGCGACGGCAGCGACGCGCTGCTCACCATGCTGGCCAACGCCTATCTGCAACCCGGCGACGAGGTGATCTTCAGCGCCCACGCCTTCCTGGTCTACAAGATCGCCACCCTGGCCAATTCGGCCCGGCCGGTGATCGTGCCGGAAAAGACCACCAACCAGGCAATCAAGGTGGATGTCGACGCGATGCTGGCGGCGGTGACGCCCCGGACGCGGATGCTCTATATCGCCAACCCCAACAATCCCACCGGCTCCTATCTCCCCCGGGACGAGATGGCGCGCCTCCATGCCGGGCTGCCCGCCGATGTGCTGCTGGTGATCGACGCGGCCTATTGCGAGTATGTGACGGCCGGCGACTATGACTGCGGGCTGGCGCTGGCGCGGGCCCATGACAATGTCGTGATGACGCGGACCTTCTCCAAGATTCACGGCCTGGCCGGGCTGCGCATCGGCTGGATGTATGCGCCCGTTCCGGTCTGCGACGTCATCAACCGCATCCGGGGTCCGTTCAACACCGCCTTGATGCAGCAGCTTGTGGGTGCGGCCGCCATCCGCGACACCGATCATGTGCGCCGCGCGGCGGAGCATAACGCCCACTGGCTGCGCTGGGTGACCGACGAAATCCGGGCGACTGGTCTTCGGGTCGATGACAGCGCCGCCAATTTCGTGCTGATCCATTTTCCGCAAGCCGGAAAGACCGCCGCTGCGGCGGACGCCTTTCTCGGCCAGGGCGGCATCATCCTGCGCGGCGTGGCCAGCTATGGCCTGCCCGACTGTCTGCGCATGACCATCGGCACCGAGGAGCAGAACCGCCTGGCGGTGGCGCTGCTCCGGAAATTCATGGCCGCCTGATGCCCGCTCCGCTGTCCGTACCGCTGCCCGTACCGCTGTTCGCCAAGATCGCGATTATCGGCCTGGGCCTGATCGGGTCGTCGATCGCCCATGCGGCGCGGCGCGGCGGCCTGGCGGGCGAGATCGCGGGCCATGATGCCAGCGCCGCGGTGATCGAAACGGCGCGGACGCTCGGCTTCTGCGACACGCTGCACGACGACCTGGCCTTGGCGGTGCGGGAGGCCGATCTGGTGATCCTCTGCGCGCCGGTGGGCGCGTACAAAGCCATCGCCCAGGCCGCCGCGCCGCATCTGAAGCCGGGTGCGATCCTGTCCGATGTCGGCTCGGTCAAGGGCGCGGTGATGCGCGATGTGGGGCCGCTGGTGCCGCCGGGTGTGCGGTTCATTCCCGCCCATCCCATCGCGGGCACCGAATTCTCCGGCCCCGAGGCGGGCTTCGCCACGCTGTTCGACGGGCGCTGGGCGATCCTGACGCCGCCGCCGGGCGCCGATGCGCAAGCCGTGGACCGCCTCAAGGCTTTCTGGCAGGGGCTGGGCAGCCAGGTGGATGTGATGGACGCCGCCCATCATGACCTGGTGCTGGCCATCACCTCGCACCTGCCGCATTTGATCGCCTACAATATCGTGGGCACCGCCCATGACCTGGAAGCGGTGACCGAAGGCGAGGTCATCAAATATTCCGCCTCGGGCTTCCGCGATTTCACCCGCATCGCGGCCTCCGATCCCACCATGTGGCGCGACGTGTTCCTCAACAACCGTGAGGCGGTGCTGGAAGTGCTGGGCCGTTTCAACGAGGACCTTTCCATCCTGCAACGGGCGGTGCGCGAGGGCGACGGCCAGACGCTGTTCGACACTTTCAGCCGCACCCGCGCCATCCGCCGCGCCATCATTGAGATGGGCCAGGAATCGCCCGCGCCGAATTTCGGGCGGGATTTAAAAGAATAACCCGTTTTTTTAATTAACCCCCTCCGGCCTTCGCAACTTTGCTTGACGTGTCGCATCACAGGATGCGCCACGCCTGCGCATTGCTACGGCCACCTCCCCCTTGATGCGTGCTTCGCACGCGAAGGGGGAGGCGGGTCTGCGCTTGCTGCTAGTAGAGCGGTGAGAGAAGAGAATCCACCGCCAAGTCCGGCGCGGTGATCTGGGTCAGCATCGCCGCGCCGCCCCGGTTGCGCCAGGCGGCCATGGTGGTGGGCCAGTTGGCCCGGCCCGCCAGCAGCGGCGCCAGAACGTCCAGTCGGTCCAGGCTGGCATAGACTTCGACCAGCGGCTTGCGCGCGCCCAGGCCCTTCACATCGTCGGCGCGCAGCATCAGGTCCAGCGTCTTGCTTTCGGAATTGCGGCGCAGATGGAACTGAAAGCGCGCCGCGCTGACGCCGCCCTCGATACTGGCCTGGGCGATGTCCAGATCCAGCCGCGCCAAGCCCTGGCCATCGCGGGTGGCGCTGCCCCGCAACGAGCCCGGCAGGAAACGGATTTCATGGATGCCGGCGGTGGCGTCGGTCCATTTCAGGTTCTGCACGCCCGCGGCCTCGAACACATCCTGCGCCTTGCCATAGGTCAGGGCATGGAGGACGACACGCGGACTGCGCCATTCAAACGGGCCGTGCGCCGCCTCGCCGCCCGCCGAGAAATCGGTGAAATCGGCGTCCAGCCGGAAGGGAAAGCCCGCCACCTTCACCGCCGACCAGTTCAGGGTGATGCCGGGCGCGGCCTCCCGGCCCTTGATCGCGGCCAGCCGCTTTTCAAAGGCGGCGGCGGCGAACCACCAGTGCACCATGATGCCCAGGATCAGCAGGGCGAAGGCGGCGAGTGGGGCATAGAGCCAGAAGCGGCTGGAATATCTCATGCGACAAATCTAGCTACACTTGGAATAGCCGCAAGAGAGACAGGAGTCGCAGCCCTCGATGCGGACAAAGCTGGCGTCGCCGCAACGCGGGCAGAAACGGGCCCGCGCACCATCCTGGGGCGCGGCGACAGGCGGCGCCACCGGCAGGCTGCGGCCATCCAGGAAGCCGATCTCGACCAGATGGCGTTCGATGATCTCGCCGATCGCCGCCAGCAGCGACGGCACATAGCGGCCGTTCATCCATTGTCCGCCGCGCGGATCGAAGATCGCCTTCAGTTCCTCCACCACGAAGCTGACATCGCCGCCGCGCCGGAACACCGCCGAGATCATGCGGGTCAGGGCCAGCGCCCAGGCATAGGCTTCCATGTTCTTGGAATTGATGAAGACCTCGAAGGGCCGCCGCCGCCCATCCTTCTCGATATCGTTGATGGTGATGTAGAAGGCATGGTCGCTGTCCAGCCATTTGATCTTGTAGGTGCGGCCCAGCAGCGTGTCCGGCCGGTCGAAGGGCCGGGTCATATAGACCACGCTGGCCCCCGTGCGGGGTTCCGGCAAGGGCAGCGGCAGTTCCGGCTCTACCGCGTCGCGGCGGATCACCGCTTCGGCGGGAATGGCGTCCTTCGGTTCTTCAAAGGTGGGGGGTTCTTCAAAGGTGGACAGCACCGATCCGGTCACCGCGTTGGGGCGGTAGGTGGTGCAGCCCTTGCAGCCGGAATCATAAGCCTCCCGGTAGACATCCGCGAAGTCGGTGAAGGTGATGCCCGCCGGGACATTGATGGTCTTGGAGATGGCGCTGTCGATGAAAGGCTGGCTGGCGGCCTGCACCGCCAGATGATCGGCGGGGAGGAGGGTCTGGGCGGTGACGAAATAATCCGGCAGCGGCGTACCTTCGCCGAATTTGGCGCGGAAGACCCGCACGGCATGATCGCTGACCTGTTCCTCGCGCCGGCTGCCGTCCGGTTGCAGCACCTTGCGGGTATAGTCGAAGGCGAAGACCGGCTCGATGCCGCTGGAGACATTGTCGGCCAGCAGCGAGATGGTGCCGGTGGGCGCGATGGAGGTCAGCAGCGCGTTGCGGATGCCATGGGCGGCGATGCCGTCGCGGATGTCCTGGGGCAGGGCGGCGATATGGGGACGGCGCAGATATTCGCCCGCGTCGAACAGCGGGAAGGTGCCCTTTTCGCGCGCCAGTTCGATGCTGGCGCGATAGGCGGCGCGGTTGATGGTTTCCAGCCAGGTGCGGATCAGGATCAGGCTGTCCAGCGAGCCGTAACGCTGGCGGCAGAAGATCAGCGCGTCGGCCAGGCCCGTCACGCCCAGGCCGATGCGGCGCTTGGCGCGGGCTTCCTGGGCCTGCGTCTCCAGCGGAAAGCGCGAGACGTCGATGGCATTGTCCAGCATCCGCACGGCGGTGGCGGTCAGGCTTTCCAGCGCCGCCAGGTCCATCGCCGCATCGGCCTCGAAGGGATTCCTCACCAGCCGCGCCAGGTTGATCGAGCCCAGCAGGCAGGCGCCATAGGGCGGCAAAGGCTGCTCGCCGCAGGGATTGGTGGCGGCGATGGTCTCCACATAGCCCAGATTGTTCTGCTGGTTGATGCGGTCGATGAAGATCACGCCCGGTTCGGCATGATCATAGGTGGAACGCATGATGGTGTCCCACAGCGCCTTGGCCTTGACCGTGCGATAGACCGTGCCGCCGAATTGCAGCGGCCAGTCGGCATCGGCCTTCACCGCCGCCATGAAGGCGTCGCTGGCCAGCACCGACAGGTTGAAATTGGTCAGCCGTCCGGGCGTGCGCTTGGCGGCGATGAAATCCTCGATGTCGGGATGGTCCACCCGCAGCGTCGCCATCATCGCGCCGCGCCGCGATCCGGCGCTCATGATGGTGCGGCACATCGCGTCCCACACCTCCATGAAGGAGACGGGGCCGGAGGCGTCCGCGCCGATGCTCGCCACGCGGGCGCCCCTGGGCCGCAGGGTGGAAAAGTCGTAACCGATGCCGCCGCCCTGCTGCAGGGTCAGCGCCGCCTCGCGCAGCGCCGAAAAGATGCCGTCCATCGAGTCGGTGATGGTGCCCATCACGAAACAGTTGAACAGCGTGACGCTGCGCCCCGTGCCCGCGCCCGCCAGGATGCGCCCGGCGGGCAGGAATTTGTGACCGGACAAGGCGCGGGCGAATTCGGCGGCGCGCGCCATGCGGTCCCGCGGCGCTTCGGCCCGGGCCAACGCCGCCGCCACCCGCGCCCAGGTGTCGCCCAGGTCGCGGTCCAGGGGCGTGCCGTCCGGCGCCTTCAACCGGTACTTCATGTCCCACACGGTCTGCGAAATGCCGCTCATCGCCTTTACCAACCATAGCGGCGCAGTCCGCGCCAGCACCTAAAGATAGGCGCGGCAGGCGGCGGTTCCAACCCGCCAAAAGCCTGGAAAATCAGGGTAAAAGCGCGGCCACGGCGGTTTCGATCCGCGTTTCCAGCGTCGCCATGAACTCCGCCCGCTTCAGGCCCGGCGGAATCGGCTCCAGGAACTGCAGCGTGATGGTGCCGGGCTTCTTGCGGAACCCGGTCCAGTAAACGCCGGAATCCAGCGCCACCGGCACGCAAGCAACCTCCAGTTGGCCATACAGTCCGGCCACGCCCGGCTTGTAGTCGGGCGCCGCGCCGGGTTTCTTCCGCGTGCCTTCGGGAAAGATCAGGATGGGCCGTCCTTTGGCCAGCATCGCCTGCGCCGCCTGGCGCATCTTGCGCAGCGCGCTGGCGCCCGCGCCCCGGTCGATGGGAATGGCGGCGGCGCGCGCCAGATACCAACCATAGAACGGCACCCGCAGCAGCTCGCGCTTCAGCACGATGCCCGGATCGTCCAGCATCAGCCACAGGGCCAGCGTGTCCCACATGCTCATATGCTTGGCGGCGACCAGCACCGGCGCGCGCGGCGGCGTGCCCCGGACGGTGAAATCGATTCCGGCCAGCACCCGCAGGCCCCAGAGCGTGACGCGCGCCCAGCTGCGCGACAGCCAGCGGGTGGCGCGGCGCGACACCAGCACCGGCAGGAACAGGATCGCCATCAGCGTGGAGGTGACGGCGAACCACAGGAAGAACAGGACCGAGCGGACCAGGATCATGCGCCGCCCGCCAGGCGGGTCGTCACCAGACTGGCCAGGTATTTCACATATTCGCGGTGCAGCAGCCCGACGGTGCGCGGATGGGTCCACCAGCCGCTGAGGTCGATGCCGCTCTGATCCACCGGATAGGCGTGCAGCGCGATGCCGGGCATGACGGCGGAGAATTCGCGCAGGGTGCGCGGCATGTGATAGCGGCTGGTGACGATCACCAGGCTGCTAAAGCCATGCTCGTGCGCCCAGTCATAGGCTTCCAGGGCGTTGCCATGGGTGTCGTCGGCGGCATAGCCGATATCGGCGCAGCAGTCATAGCGCGGGCCGCCCTCGGCCAGCTTGCCCACCGTCTCCTTGGTGGTGGCCACCGACACGCCGCTGACCAGCAGCCGCTTGCCGCCGCCCTGTTCCAGCAGCGCCACCGCCGCGTCCAGCCGCTCGCCGCCGCCGGTCAGCGCCACGATGCCGTCGGCGTGGGGCGGAGCCTGGAGCGGTGCGGGCAGGCTGCTGACGAACAGCACAAAGCCGGCGGCATAGCCCAGCAGCAGCAGCAGGACGACGGAGAGGAAAACGCGCAAGAGACTTAAGGCTCCGATCTCGCCTGTCAGAATAGCAAACCGCCTGTGCGGCGCTCAATAGATCGCCTTGACCACCGACAGGACCGAAAGCCGCGCCGTCGCCCAGGCGATCAGCGATGTCATCACCGGCACCGCCAGCAGCCAGGGGATTTCCGTCCAGCGCAGCGACAGCGGCGGCAGGAAGGGCACCGCCTCCAGCCCGAAAATCTCCAGCCCGCCCGCCGCCAGGAAGAACAGCGCCGCGCCCAGCGTGCCCAGCGCCGCCGCGAACAAAGCGGAGACGAAATAGTGCCATTCCACCGCGCGGGCGATGAAGCCGGGCAAGGCGCCCATCTGATGCAGCAGCGCCACCATCTCGTGATGGGCGTCCAGCCCGGCCCGGGTGGCAAAGGACACCGCCGCCGCCGTCGCGCCCGCGATCAGCAGCAGGATGCCGTAAGCCGAATAGCGCACCGCGTCGGCCAGCCCTTTCAGCCGCGCCATCCAGCGGCGGTGATCGTCCAGCAGGGCATGGGGCGCGCCGTCCTTCAGCGCGGTATCCAGTTTGGCCACATCGACCTGTGCGCCCGGCGTCACCGCCGCGTCGATCAGGCGCGGTAGGGGAATGCCCGCCACCACGCCGTCCTTGCCGATCCAGGGTTCGACCAGCGCGTTGATCTCCGCATCCGACAGCAGCCGGGCATGGGCGATGCCGGGCGTGGCCTGGAGCAGGCGCAAGGCCGCATCGGTTTCCGCCTTCAGCCCGGCCTGGATGTCGCCGCTTTCCGGCGGCACCACCTGCACCGTGATGCGGTCGGACAGGCCGCTCTGCCAGCCTTCGGCGGCGCGGCTGGCGACCAGCGAGGCGCCCAGCGCCAGCGCCGCCAGGAAGGCCATCACGGCGATGACGAAATCGAGCGGGGCGGCGCCCCCATCTTTTGGAAGAATAGGATCCCGCGGCAGGATGGCGTTGGCGCTCTCTCTCATGGCGCGGTCCCCAGCGTCGGACGCAGTTCCACCAGCCGCCCTTCCACCAGCCGGATCTCGCGCGCCCGCGTCGCCTCGATCAGGGCGCGGTCATGGGTGGCGATCAGCACCGTGGTGCCCAGCCGGTTCAGTTCGGCGATCAGCCGGATCAGCCGCGCGCCCATTTCGGGGTCCACGTTGCCGGTGGGTTCATCGGCGATCAGCAGGTCGGGCCGCGCCACCACGGCGCGGGCGATGGCGACGCGCTGCTGCTCGCCGCCCGACAGGGTGGGCGGCCGGGCGTGCATCCGGTCACCCAGCCCCACCCAGGACAGAAGTTCGCGCACGTCATGGGCGAAATCGGCCACCCGCTTGCCCGCCAGCCGCAGCGGCAGCGCCACATTGTCGAAGGCCGACAGATGGTTCAGCAGCCGGAAATCCTGGAACACCACGCCGATGCGGCGGCGCAAGGCGGGCAGGTCGCGGCGGG
>CALDFO010000021.1 GCA_937942205.1 uncultured Alphaproteobacteria bacterium | reverse complement strand
CCGCCGCGCCGATGAATCCCGCCGCGCCGGTGACCAGGACCGTCATGCGCCCATGCCCCGCGCCTCGGCATGGTGTTCCAGGAACCAGCGATAAGTGGCGGCGATACCGTCCTTCAGCGCGATGCGCGGGCGCCAGCCCATAGCGTTGAGGCGGCTCGAATCCATCAGCTTGCGCGGCGTGCCGTCGGGTTTGGAGGGGTCGGTGCGGATCTCGCCCGCAAAGCCCGTCACTTCGGCCATCATCCGCGTCAGTTCCAGGATGGTGGTGTCCTTGCCCGCGCCGACATTGATATGGCCGTCGCCGGAATAGGTCTTCATCAGAAAGACCAGCGCGTCGGCGCAATCGTCCACATGCAGGAATTCGCGGCGCGGCGTGCCGGTGCCCCAGATGGTGAGCACGGCGTCGCCCCGCAGCCTGGCCTCATGGGTCTTGCGCATCAGCGCGGGCAGCACATGGCTGGTGACGGGATCGAAATTGTCGCCGGGGCCGTACAGGTTGGTGGGCATGGCGGAGATGAAGTCGCAGCCATGCTGGCGGCGATAGGCCTGTGCCATCTTGAGGCCTGCGATCTTGGCGATGGCATAGGCTTCGTGGGTGGGCTCCAGCGCGCCGCTCAGCAGGGCATCCTCCGGGATCGGCTGGGGCGCGAATTTGGGATAGATGCAGCTTGAGCCCAGATAGAGCAGCTTGGCCACCCCGCCGTGCCGCGCCGCCTCGATCACATTCAGCGCGATGGCCAGATTGTCGAACAGGAAATCGGCGGGAGCCGAGGAATTGGCCAGGATGCCGCCCACCCGCGCCGCCGCCAGGAAGACCGCCTCGGGCTTGTGTGCCGCGACCCAGGCGTTCACCGCCGCCTGGTCGCGCAGGTCGAGCGCGGCGCGGTCGGCGGTGAGGATTTCGCACTGTTCCGCCGCCAGCCGCCGCACCAGCGCGCTGCCCACCATGCCCTTGTGGCCCGCGATCCAGACGCGCCTGCCGGCCAGCGGAAAGAGGGGGGCGGTCATGGGGTGGCGACGCGCGCCAGTTCGAGGTCGGCGGTCACCATCTCGCGCACCAGTTCCTCGAAGCTGGTTTCGTGGGTCCAGCCCAGCCTGGCGCGCGCCTTGCTGGCGTCGCCCTGCAGCCGGTGCACCTCGGCGGGGCGGAAATAGCGCGGATCGATCCGCACCAGCACCTGGCCCGACCGGGAGTCGCGGCCGGTTTCGGCGGCGTCCTTGCCCGACCAGTCCAGGCCGCGGCCCACTTGCGCGAAGGCGCGTTCCACGAATTCGCGCACGGTGTGGCATTCGCCGGTGGCGAGCACATAATCGTCGGGCTTGTCCTGTTGCAGCATGGCCCACATGCCGCGCACATAGTCGCGGGCGTGGCCCCAGTCGCGCGCCGCCTCCAGGTTTCCCAGATAGAGGCAGTCCTGCGCGCCGGTCTCGATCGCCGCGACGCCGCGTGTGATCTTGCGGGTGACGAAGGTCTCGCCGCGCAACGGGCTTTCATGGTTGAACAGGATGCCGTTGGAGGCATGCATGCCATAGGCTTCGCGGTAATTCACCGTGATCCAGTGCGCGAAGACCTTGGCCGCGCCATAGGGCGAGCGTGGATGGAAGGGGGTGGCCTCGGACTGCGGACATTCCCGGGCCGCGCCGAACATTTCCGACGTGGACGCCTGGTAGAAGCGGGTGCGCGGCGCCAGCCCCAGCAGGCGCACGGCCTCCAGCAGGCGCAGTGCCCCCAACCCGTCGGCATTGGCGGTGTATTCCGCCGTCTCGAAGCTCACCTGCACATGGCTCTGGGCGGCAAGATTGTAGATTTCCTGCGGCTGCACCTGTTCCACCACGCTGATCAGGTTGGTGGCGTCGGTCATGTCGCCATGGTGCAGGATCAGGTGCGGATTGCCCGAATGCGGGTCCTGGTAGAGATGGTCTATACGGCCGGTGTTGAAGCTGGAGGAGCGGCGCTTGAGGCCATGGACCTGATAACCCTTCGCCAGCAGGAGTTCGGCCAGATAGGCGCCGTCCTGACCGGTGATGCCGGTGATCAGCGCGATTCTTTCTCTCGGTTCGCTCATGGCCGTCCCACACTGGTATAACGGAAACCGGCCTCGGCCATCTGGGCGGGGCGGTAGATGTTGCGCAGGTCCACCATGATGGGCGCTTTCAGCGCCTGTTTCACCCGGTCCAGGTCCAGAGCGCGGAATTCGTTCCATTCGGTCAGGATCACTACGCCATCAGCGCCCGCCAGCGCGTCATAGGTATCGGCGGCGAAGTCCAGCGCCAGGTGCTTGGCCGCTTCCTTGTGGCCTTCGGGATCGAAGGCGCGGACGGTGGCGCCGGCCTGCTGGAGATAGGGCACGATCACCAGCGCGGGTGCGTCGCGCATGTCGTCGGTGTTGGGCTTGAAGGTCAGGCCCAGAACCGCGATGGTCTTGCCCTTCACGCCGCCGAATGCCGCCTCGATCTTCCGGGCCATGGCCAGCTTGCGTTCGTCATTGACCTTGACCACCGCTTCCACGATGCGGGTGGGCGCGCCCAGTTCCTGCGCCGTCTGCACCAGGGCCAGGGTGTCCTTGGGAAAACAGCTGCCGCCATAGCCGGGACCGGCATGGAGGAACTTCTTGCCGATACGGCCGTCCAGGCCGATGCCGCGCGCCACGTCCTGCACGTCGCCGCCCACCTTCTCGCAGATGTCGGCCATCTCGTTGATGAAGGTGATCTTGGTCGCCAGGAAGGCGTTGGCGGCATATTTGATCAGCTCGCTGGTCTCGCGGCTGGTGAACAGGATGGGTGTTTCGTTGAGGAAGAGGGGGCGATAGACCGCGCGCATCACCTCGCGGGCGCGTTCGGTGTCGCAGCCCACCACCACCCGGTCGGGACGGCGGAAATCCTCCAGCGCCGACCCTTCGCGCAGGAATTCGGGATTGGACGCCATGTCGAACCGCGCCGCCGGATTGGTCTTGCGGATGATCTCCTCCACCTTGCGGCTGGTGCCGACCGGCACGGTGGATTTGGTCACGATCACGGCATAGCCGGTCAGGGCCCTGGCCACTTCCTCGGCGGCGGCGAAGACATAGGTGAGGTCGGCATGGCCGTCGCCCCGGCGGCTGGGCGTGCCCACCGCGATGAACACCGCATCGGCCCCCGCCACGGCGGAGGACAGATCGGTGGTGAAGGACAGGCGGCCCGCCTTGGCGTTGGCGGCCACCACATCGTCCAGGCCCGGCTCGTAGATGGGAATGCTGCCCTGCTTCAGGGTTGCGACCTTGGCGGCATCCTTGTCGATGCACACCACGTCATGGCCGAATTCCGACAGGCAGGCCCCGGAGACCAGGCCGACATAGCCCGTTCCGATCATGGCGATACGCATCAGGACTCCCGGAAAAACTGCTCCCTTCTGGCGCGAAAGAGGCCGCAATTCAAGGGACTTGCAGGGCGGCGGGATAAATTGTCCCTGTGATGACAACAGGTTATAAGAAATCCGATGATCGTCCTGCGCGACCTGGTCTTCGACTATCCCGGCCATCGGGCGCTGCATGGCGTCAGCCTGCGCGTGGAGCCCCGCACCATCACCGCCCTGGTCGGTCCCAATGGCGCGGGCAAGACCACGCTGCTGCGCTGCATGGCGGCGCTGGAAACGCCCTATGCCGGATCGGTGACGATCGACGGGCTGGACACGCGCGAGGCGCCGCGCGCCATCCATGCCCGGCTGGGTTATCTGCCCGATTTCTTCGGCCTGTATGACGTCCTGTCGGTGCGGCGCTGCCTGCACTATGCGGCGCGCGCCCATGGCATCGGCTCTGCCCAGGCGGCGGGCGCGGCCGAGGCCGCGGCGGCGCGGGTCGGGCTGGCGGACCGGATGGAGCAGGCGGCGGGGGCGCTGTCGCGGGGCCTGCGCCAGCGGCTGGCCATCGCCCAGGCCATCGTCCATCAGCCCGCCGTGCTGCTGCTGGACGAACCCGCGGCGGGACTGGACCCGCGCGCCCGGCGCGACCTGTCGCGCCTGCTGCTGGAGCTGCGCGCCGACGGCATGACGCTGGTGGTGTCGTCGCACATCTTGGCCGAGCTGGAGGATTATTCCAGCCGCATGATCATCGTGGATCAGGGCCGCATCGCCGGCGGGCAGGCCATCACGGTGCGCGATGCCGCCGCCGCGCGCCTGCGCCTGTCGCTGGCGGCTCCCCATGACGGCCTTGCGGATTTCCTGGCGCGCCAGCCCGGCGTAACGGTGATCGCGGCCGATGCGGCGGGCGCGCTGTTGACCTTGCGGGGCGATGCGCCGGAACGCGCCGCGCTGCTGGCGGCGCTGGTGGGCGCGGGGTTTGCCGTCAGCGCCTTCGCCGAGGACGCCCGCGCGCTGGAAGACGTCTATTTCGCGCAGGTGACATCCGGGGAGCGCAAACCGTGAACCCGGAACTCCTCCGCAACCTCTGGCTGGAGGCCAGCCCCATCCGGCTGGCGCTGATCGCCGGGCTGGTGCTGCTGGTGTTCGCCGCCGCCTCGGCCGTGCCGCCGCAATGGGGCAGCGCCGAAAGCGCGGCGCAGGTGCTCTACTGGTTCTTCGTGGTGCTGTGGGGCACCCGCAACGCCGCTTTGTCGGTGGTGGCCGAAATCCGCGAGCGCACCTGGGACGGGCAGAAACTGTCGTCCATCGGCCCGGTCCAGATGATGTGGGGCAAGCTGCTGGGCTCCACCGCCGCCAACTGGTTCGGCGGGCTGCTCTGCCTGCCGCCGATGGTGGCGCCGGTGCTGGCGGGACAGGGGCCGCGCGCGGCGCTGCTTTATGCCGGGATGATGCTGGCGCTGGGCCTTTTCGCCCAGGCGGCGGCGCTGCTGTCCAGCCTGATGCTGGTCCGGCGCAACACCGGCAACTGGCGGCTGGATACGTTCCTGTGCCAGGTGGCGGGCATCGCCGCCGCCTTTTCCTATTTCACGCTGTGGCGCTCGCTGGACGCCTTCCAGACCAGCGGCGCGGAAACGCTGGTCTGGTGGGGACAGGTGTTCAACCTGCGTGCCTTCCATCTGGTGTCGCTGATGGTTTTCCTGACCTGGGCGCTGATCGGCTGCTGGCGCATGATGCGAGCCGAACTGCGCTTCGCCAACGGCCCCTTTGTCTGGCTGGCCTATCTGGCGTTTCTTTGTGTCTATGAGGCGGGCTTCGCGCCCTGGCTGGTCCACCGGCTGCACCTGGACGCAGCCCCGCTGTTCGACACCATCCTGCGGCTGGTGATGGCGGTGTTCACCCTGACGGCCACGACCTACAGCATGGTGTTCCTGGAGCCCAAGGGTCCGGTACGGATGCGCTGGCTGGGCGAGCAACTGCGGGCCGAGCATCTTCGCCGGGCTTTCCTGGCGCTGGATGCCTGGATGCTGAGTTACGGCGCGGCGCTGGCGGCCAGCCTGGTGTTGGTGGCGCTGCTGATGGCGCGAGGATCGCCCCTGGTTCTTCCCGCCGCCGCATTGCCGGGATTCCTCACGCGCGATGTCGCCATCTTCGTGCTGGTGCGCGGGGTGGCGCAGGGCAAGGGCGATCTCGCGGCGCTGGCGATCCTGGGCGCGCTCTATGTGCTGGTGCCGCTGATTCTGCGCGGCGCGGGGCTGGAGGCGCTGCTGGCGCTGTTTCTGCCCCGGCTGGGCGCGCCCCCGCTCACCGTCATCGCGGCCTGGGCACAAGGTCTTGTCATGGCCTGGTTGGCCCTACGCAGCATACGCCCCGGCATACGGGAAAAGCTTAAGGCCGCTTAACGGTTAAGCTTCAGCCTTTTTTTACCGTAACGCCCCACACTCGGCCTGCTCAACAGGATTAACAGGCCATGAGTCCATCTCCCGCGCTTGCCCTCGCCAACACCGAACTGCCCGTTCCCGGCGCGCCCGCTGTTGGCGCACCCGTCACCGGCGCGGTTGAAGCGGCCGCGCCCTTGCGCGACTTCTCACAGCCCTGGATGGATCTGAACGACAAGTCCGTGCTGGTCACCGGCGGCACCGGCAGCTTCGGCAAGCATTTCATCCGCACGGTTATCGCCCAGTACAAGCCCAAGCGCCTGATCGTCTTTTCCCGCGACGAACTCAAGCAGTTCGAGATGCAGCTGGAGTTTCCGCAGGCCCAATATCCCTTCATCCGTTATTTCATCGGCGATGTGCGCGACCGCGACCGGTTGGAACTGGCGCTGAACGGGGTGGATTTCGTGGTCCATGCCGCTGCCATGAAGCAGGTCACCACCGCCGAATACAATCCCTTTGAATGCATCCGCACCAATGTCTTTGGGGCGGAGAACGTGGTCAGCGCTGCTTTGCGCGCCGGGGTCAAGCGCGTGGTCGCGCTGTCCACCGACAAGGCCGCCAACCCCATCAACCTCTATGGCGCCTCCAAGCTGGCCTCGGACAAGATCTTCGTCGCCGCCAACAACCTGGCGGGCGCGGAAGGCACCCGCTTCTCGGTGGTGCGCTACGGCAATGTCTTCGGCAGCCGGGGCAGCGTCATTCCCTTCTTCCGAAAGCTGATCGAGGACGGTGCCGACAGCCTGCCGATCACCGACGCGCGCATGACCCGTTTCTGGATCACGCTGACCCAGGGCGTGAATTTCGTGCTGTCCAGCATGGAGCTGATGCGCGGCGGCGAAATCTATGTGCCAAAAATTCCGTCCAGCACCATTCCCCAGCTGGCCACGCTGGTCAGTCCCGACAGCCGCCAGCATATCGTCGGCATTCGCCCCGGCGAGAAGCTGCACGAAACCATGATCCCGGCCGACGACGCCCATTGCACCGTCGAACTGGAAGACCGCTATGTGATCCTGCAAAGCTTCGCCACCGCCGCCCGCGACGCCTATCTGCATCGCGGCGGAAAGCCGGTGGACGACGGCTTCAGCTATTCCAGCGACACCAACCCGGAAAAGCTGGATGGGCGCGGACTGCAAAACCTGCTGGCCATGTCCTATGCCTGACAAGGTGCCTGCCGAGGCCGCAGCTACGTCTTTCCTGCCTTATGGACGGCAGGAGATCGGTGATGCCGACATCAAGGCGGTGGTCGAAGCCCTGGTCAGCGGCTGGCTGACCACCGGCCCGCGCGTTGCCGAATTCGAGCAGGCCTTTGCCGCCCATTGCGGCGCGGCCGAGGGCGTGGCGGTCAATTCCGGCACCGCCGCTCTGCATTGCGCCATGCGGGCGCTGGGCATCGGACCGGGCGACGAGGTCATAGCCCCGGCCATCACCTTCGCCGCCAGCGCCAATGCCGCGTTGTATGAAGGCGCGACGCCGGTCTTCGCGGATGTGGAGCCGGATACCCTGCTGATCGATCCCGCCTCGGTGGCGGACAAGATCACCGCCCGCACACGCGCCATCGTGGCGGTGGATTATGGCGGCCAGCCCGCCGACTATGATGCCCTGCGCGAAATGGCGCGGGAACGCGGCATAGCGCTGATCGCCGATGCCTGCCATTCGCCGGGCGCGACCTATAAGGGTCGCCCGGTGGGTACGCTGGGCGACATCTCCTGTTTCTCCTTCCACCCGGTGAAGCACATGACCACCTGCGAAGGCGGCATGGCGGTGACGGATGATGCGGAAATGGCCGCGCATATGCGCCGTTTCCGCAACCACGGCATCGACAGCGACCATCGCAGCCGCGAGGCCAGCGGCGCCCATGCCTATGACATGGGCGAACTGGGCTATAATTACCGCCTGCCGGATGTGCAGTGCGCCCTGGGCCTAGCCCAGCTTGGCCGTCTGTCCGGCTGGGTGGCGGCGCGCCAGAAGATCGCCGCGCTGTATGCCGCGGCGCTGGCGAGCCTGGCCGAGATCCTGCCGCTGAAAACGCATGGCGACCGCACCAATGCCCATCATCTTTATGTCGTGAAGCTGGCGGGGCATGTGGACCGCGACCGGGTTTTTGCCCGGCTGCGGGCCGAAGGGATCGGCGCAAACGTCCATTACGCGCCGGTCTATCTGCATTCCTATTACCGCGCGCGCGGCTATGCGCCGGGCCTGGCGCCGGTGGCCGAAGAGGCCAGCCGCCGCATCCTGACCTTGCCGATGTTCCCGGCCATGACGGCGGCCGATGTGGAGCGGGTGACCGAAGCCCTCACCAGAGCGACGGCGTAAGCACTGTCTCATCGTCCAGCGCCAGCGCATCCCAGTCCAGCGCGGGCAGGGGCGCGCTCGCGGCCGCCAGGATTTCCTCCAACTCGCCCGGCGCGGTCACGCCCACCAGCGCGATGGCGATTTCGGGCCGTGACAGCACAAAGCCCAGCGCCGCCGCCAGCGGGGTGGAACCGGCGTGTATGATCCATGTCCTGATAGCGGCCAGGCGCGGCGCGGCCGATTGCAGCTTGGGCGGCAGAGTTTCCAGGAACAGCAGCCCCTGCAGGAAGACCGAGCGGGCATGGACCTCCACACCCATTGCGGCGAGCCGGGCGAGGGTTCCGTCCTTCAGCAGCCGCTGATCCAGAAGGCTGACGGGAAGCTGCATCACATCGGGGCGGAAACGCGCCGCCAGCGCCGCTGGATCGTCGGCGGCATAGGTGGAAATGCCGATGCGGCGGAATACCCCTTCGGCTTTCAACGCCTGCAAGGCAGGCCACAGCGCGGCATCGGCCAGATCGGCGGCGGCGTGGACCAATAGCGTGTCGGCCTTCAGCGCCCGGGCCGACTGCCGGGCACGCGCCACCACGGCGTCCACGCCGTGCCGGGCATGGATGGTCTTGGTGACGATGCGGAAGGGCGCGGTGTCCAGCGCCGCCAGCACCTGTTCGGATTCGCCATAATTGGCGGCGGTGTCCAGCAGCGTCACCCCGCCTTGCGCCGCGCGCGCCAGAATGGCGCGGGCATCGTCCAACGTCACCTGGCCGCGTTTGTTGGACACGCCATAGGCCTGGCCGAACTGTACGGTTCCGAGGCCGAGCTTATTCATGCAGCATCTCCTCGACATACTCGGCTATGGCCAGCGAAGCGGTGAGCCCCGGCGACTCAATGCCGAACAGGTTGACCCGTCCCGGCAAGCCGTGCGCGGCGGGCCCGTCGATGCGGAAATCGGCATTGGCCGCGCCGGGACCGGACAGCTTGGGGCGCACGCCGGAATAATCGGGCGTCAGCCGCTCGGCGCGCAACCCGGGCCACCAGCGCGCGATGCGCGGCGCGAAATCGGCGGCGATGCCGTCCGGCACGCCATAATCGATCGCGGCGGGATCGTTGCCGTCCAGCCATTCCACATCGGGGCCGAACCGGGCCTGCCCCGTCATATCCAGGGTCACATGCACCCCCAGCCCACCCGGTTCGGGCACCGGATAGACCAGATGCCGGAAGGGTGCGGGACCGGACAGGGACGCATAACGGCCCTTGGCCAGATACAGCGGCGGGATATCCGTCAGCCCCTCGATGTGCCGGGCCACGGCTTGCGCCCACAGGCCCGCCGCGTTCACCACCAATCGGGATTCCAGCATCAGGTCTTCGTCACCGTCGCGCACCGACACATGCCAGCCATCGCCGCCGCGCCGCAACCCAGTCATCTTTGCCTCGCGCACCAGGGTGACGTCGCCCAGCAGCGCCAGCATGTACTGGTGACTGTCCAGGATGCCGGTGGAGGGTGACAGCAAGCCGATTTCGGCGCTGACCTCCGGCTCCAGCGCCGCGATGGCGGCGCGGTCCAGCGGCTGCAGGTCGGTCACGCCATTGGCCTGGGCGGCGTGGACAAGGGCTTCGATCTGGCTTTCCTGCCCGGCCTGGCCCACCACCAGCTTGCCGATGCGCCGGTGCGGCACGCCATGGGCGGCGCAGAACTCATACAGCAGCGCCTTGCCCCGCACACAGAGCCGCGCCTTCAGCGAGCCTTGCGGATAGTAGAGCCCGGCATGGATCACCTCGCTGTTGCGGGCGCTGGTCTCCATGCCGATATGGGCGTTCTTTTCCAGGATCACGGTGTCGTGCCCGGCCCGCGCCAGTTGCCGCGCCACCGCCAGGCCGACAGCGCCCGCGCCGATCACCACAGAATCACAGGACAGGTCCATGTCCGCCTTTTGCCCGATTTGCCGATACGACACGAGAGGCGCGGGCTGCCGTGTAGTCTTTTGTAACATGGCGTTCTTGGACCGGTCCGGCGAAATGCCTTACAGACGCCTGTCCTTCAAAGTATTGGATAAATGATGCAATTCATTGACCTGCAGGCGCAGCGCGCCCGTCTTGGCGCGCCGCTGAACAAGGCCATCGAACAGGCGGTCGCCTCCGGTCAATGGGTACTGGGACCGCAGGTCCGCGAGCTGGAAGCGGCGCTGGCCGCCTTTGCCGGGGTCAGGCATGTGGTGGCCTGCGCCAACGGCACCGATGCGCTGCAACTGGTGCTGATGGCCTGGGGCATCGGGCCGGGTGATGCGGTGTTCGTGCCCGCCTTTACCTTCTGCGCCACCGCCGAGGCCGTGGCGCTGGTCGGCGCCACGCCGGTTTTTGTCGATGTGCGAGACGACAGTTTCAACATGGACCCGCAGAGCCTGAAAACCGCCATCGCGCTGGTGAGGGCCGAGGGCCGGCTGACACCGCGGGTGGTGATGCCGGTGGACCTGTTCGGCCAGCCCGCCGATTATCGCGCCCTGGCTCCCATCGCCCAGGCCGAGGGCCTGAAACTATTCTGCGACACCGCGCAAGGCTTCGGCGCACGGCTGGACAACCGCGTGGCGGGCGCCATCGGCGATGCCGCGGGCACCAGTTTCTTTCCGGCCAAGCCGCTGGGCTGCTATGGCGATGGCGGCGCGATCTTCACCAACGATGACGGGTTGGCGGCGATCCTGCGCTCGCTGCATGTGCATGGCGCGGGCAGCGACCGCTACGACAATGTCCGCATCGGGTTGAATTCGCGGCTGGATACCATCCAGGCGGCGGTGCTGCTGGAAAAGCTGAAAATCTTCGCCGACGAGATCGAACGGCGCAACGCCGCCGCCGCCCGCTACAATGCCGGGCTGCGGGCGGGCAGGGGCGTGGCGGGGCCGGAGATGATCGCGGGCGCGGTGTCCACCTGGGCGCAATATGTGACCCGGGTGCCGGATCGTGATGGATTGCAGGCGGCGCTGAAGGCGGCGAACATTCCCACCGCCATTTATTATCCCATCCCGCTGTCGCGCCAGACCGCTTACAAGCACTATCCCAGCGCGCCCACGCCGGTCAGCGAAAAGCTGGCGGGCGAGGTGATCGCGCTGCCGATGCATCCCTATCTGGAAGCCGCCGACCAGGATCGCGTCATCCAGGCGGTGCTGGACTTTACCGGCTAGCCCGCGCGCAGATAGCGCACCGCTTCGTCGCGCCCGAATAGATACAGAAGCACCCTCAGCGCCGCGCCGCGTTCGGATTTCAAGTCGG
>CALDFO010000020.1 GCA_937942205.1 uncultured Alphaproteobacteria bacterium | reverse complement strand
CATCCCCATCACGCGCCCGCCGCGAAACCGGAGGTCAAGCGCCGCCCGCCGCCCGCCGCCGCCGGCATTCCCGGCGTCGCCGCCATCATCGCCGTGGCCAGCGGCAAGGGCGGCGTGGGCAAGTCCACCGTGGCGGTCAACCTGGCGCTGTCGCTGGCCAAATTGGGGTTGAAGGTCGGCCTGCTGGACGCCGATATCTATGGGCCGTCCCTGCCGCGCCTGCTGGGCATCACCGAAAAGCCCGACAGCGACGGCAAGACCCTGCTGCCCATCGTGCGTCACGGCATCAAGACCATGTCCATCGGCTTCCTGGTGGAAGAGGACCAGGCGATGATCTGGCGCGGCCCGATGGTGCAGAGCGCCCTGACCCAGATGCTGAGCGATGTCGCCTGGGCGCCGCTGGACGTTCTGGTGCTGGACATGCCGCCGGGCACGGGCGACGCGCAACTGACCATCGCCCAGCGGGTGCCGCTGAAAGGCGCGGTGATCGTCTCCACGCCCCAGGACATCGCCCTGATGGACGTCAAGAAAGGCATCGCCATGTTCAACCGCACCCATGTGCCCATTCTGGGCGTGGTCGAGAATATGGCGGTGTTCGTGTGCGAGAATTGCGGCCACGCCCAGCATATTTTCGGCCATGGCGGGGCCAGGGCGACGGCGGAAAAGATGGGCGCGCCCTTCCTGGGCGAAATCCCGCTGGTGCCGCGTATCCGCGAGACCTCCGATGCGGGCACCCCGATCAGCGTGGAAGCCCCCGACAGCGCCGAGGCCAAGGCCTTCCTGGATCTGGCGCAAAAGGTGCGTACCGCCCTGGAAGGCGCGAGCCGCCCCGCGCCGAAGATCGTGATCGAATAGTCGGGACCCGCCTCCCCCTTCATGCGCGAAGCGCATCCAGAAGGGGGAGGTGGTTTCAGCGTGCGACGCCGACCTTTTGGGAGGCGAGCGAAAGCTGAAACCGGAGGGGGGCCACTAACTGACCCGTTCCAAGGTCACAAAGCTATAGGCCAGCCCGTCTTCCTGCTGATGGCCTTCGCGCCCCATCTCCTGCCATTCGCCTTCCAGTTCGGGCAGCACCGCATCGCCGTCATAGGCGCGATGCACCTCGGTCAGCTCCACGCAGGTCGCCAGCGGCAGGGCGGCGGCATAGATTTCCGCGCCCCCGATCACGAAGATTTCCTCGGCCTCCCCCGCCTTGGCGATGGCGTCGGGCAGCGAATGGGCCGTCACCGCGCCGTCGGCCGACCAATCGGGCTGGCGGGTGATCACGATGTTGGTGCGGCCCGGCAGGGGCTTTTTGGGCAGCGAGTCCCAGGTCTTGCGGCCCATGATGATGGGATTGCCCATGGTCAGCGCCTTGAAGCGCTTGAGGTCGTCGGCGATGCGCCAGGGGATCGTGCCCTTGTCACCGATCACGCCATTCTGGGCCGCCGCCACGATCAGGGTGATGTCGGTCATTTTGCCCGTCTTTCCTTGTCCGCGACAGAAGAGGCCAGCCGCAACAGAGCCTCGCCCTCCAGGCGGTAATTGCGCCAGTCCGGCACCGGATGCGCCCCCAGGCTTTCATAGAATGCGATGGCGGGCGCGTTACGATCCAGAACCTGCCATTCCAGAAACCCCTGCACGCCTCGCGCCCGCGCCGCCAAATGCGCCAGAAGCGCCTTGCCCAATCCCCGGCCCCGGCGGGCGGGCTTCACATACAAATCTTCCACGAACAGCCCGCGCGCCGCGCGGAAGCTCTTATAGGTCCAGAACCAGACGGCCACGCCCGCCGCCTCCTCGCCCAGCCAGAGCAGGTCGCAATGACAGGCGCTGCCCAGCATGTCGCGGCGCACATCGTCCTCGGTCAGCCAGAACCGCTTGGACAGCGATTCGCCCGGCAGAAGCTGGCCCCAAGCCAATTCGGACAGAAGCGCCCTGATCGCGGCGGCATCCTGTTCACGCGCGGGGCGGATGGCAAATTCGGGCATGACGCCGCGACCATAAGTGGGGCAGACTGCCAAGGGAACCCGCGCCGTGCGCGCCCGTTATGCCTAGGCCCATTTTCAGGATGCTCCCCATGCGAAAGTTGCTGCTTTCCGCCTCCGTGCTGGCCCTGCTGGCCACCCCTGCCCTCGCCCAGGGCCGTGGCCAGCCCCCCGGCCAGATGGACCAGGCCCAGCGTGAACAGGCGGCGCGCGAGATCATGACCGACGCCATGCGCCGCCAAAATCAGGGGCAGAATCAGGGCCAGCCTCCGGCGCAGAATCAGCGCCCCGATATGCGTCCCGGCCAGCGCCCCGATCAGCGTCCTGGCGCCAACAACCAGGCCAGGCCCGGACGCCCCGATATGCGCAATGACAACCGGGGCGGCAACTGGAACAACAATCGCGGCCCGCGCCGCGATCACAGCGGCTTCCGCGACTATCACCGCGCTTACAACGCCCCGCGCCGCTACCGCGTGGCGCCCTATCGCCGTCCATCCGGCTGGTATGCCCGGCGCTGGACCTTCGGCGAATTCCTCCCGGCCGCCTTCTGGGCCGCCAGCTACTGGCTAAACGATTTCAACCGCTACGACCTGCCGCCGCCGCCCTATGGCACGGTCTGGGTGCGCTATGGCGACGACGCCCTGTTGATCGACCGCGACACCGGCGAGGTCATCAGCGTCCGCTACGGCATGTTTTACTAGGTTTTTTCCTGGTTTTACCGGAAAACCGCCGCGTCCCGGCGAAACACGGGGATGCGGCGGTTAGCCCCTTACGCCCCCCCGCCGACCTGCTATAAGCCGCCACCGTGCCTGTGGCTCCCCACGGGTTAAGAGCCACAAAACAGGTACGGGAACAGGCCATGTCGAATGTCACGGTGATCGGCGCCCAGTGGGGCGACGAAGGCAAGGGCAAGATCATCGACTGGCTGTCGAACCGCGCCGACATGGTGGTGCGCTTCCAGGGCGGCAACAATGCCGGCCACACCATCGTGGTGGGCGACAAGACCTATAAATTGTCGCTGCTGCCCTCGGGCGTGGTCCAGGGCAAGCGCTCCATCATCGGCAATGGTGTGGTGGTGGATCCCTGGTCGCTGCTGGCCGAGATCGAGAAGGTGGGCGCCGCCGGGCTGACCGTCACCCCCGACCTGCTGGTGCTGGCCGAGAATGCCTGCCTGGTGCTGCCGCTGCACCGCGAGCTGGACGCCCTGCGCGAGGATGCCGCCGCCCAGAAGATCGGCACCACCAAGCGCGGCATCGGCCCCACTTACGAAGACAAGGTCGGCCGCCGCGCCATCCGCGCCATCGACCTCAAAGACCCCGCCAGCCTGCCCGGCAAAATCGAGCGCCTGCTGGCCCATCACAATGTCCTGCGCAAGGGCTTCGGCGCCGAGGCGGTGGATGCGGGCGCGCTGCTGGCGGCGCTGAACGAGATCGCGCCGAAAATCTCGCCTTATATCGGCTCGTCCTGGCGCGAGCTGGACGCCGCCCGCAAGGCGGGCAAGCGCATCCTGTTCGAAGGCGCGCAGGGCGCGCTGCTGGACATCGACCACGGCACCTATCCCTTCGTCACCTCCTCCAACACGGTGGCGGGCCAGGCGGCGGCGGGCGCGGGCGTGTCGCCCCGCGCCATCGGCACGGTGCTGGGCATCGTCAAAAGCTACACCACCCGCGTCGGCGAAGGCCCCTTCCCCACCGAACTCAAGGATGCCACCGGCGAAAGGCTGGGCGAGCGCGGCCATGAGTTCGGCACCGTGACGGGGCGCAAGCGCCGCTGCGGCTGGTTCGACGCCGTGCTGGTGCGCCAGACCTGCGTCACCGGCGGCGTGGACGGCATCTGCCTGACCAAGCTGGACGTGCTGGACGGCTTCGAGAGCATCAATATCTGCACCCATTACCTGCTGGACGGCAAAAAGCTGGATCACCTGCCCGCCGACGCCAACGAACAGGCCCGCATCACGCCGGTCTATGAGACCATCGAGGGTTGGAGCGAGACCACCGCCGGGGCCCGCAGCTGGGCCCAGCTTCCCGCCAACGCCATCAAATATGTGCGCCGGATCGAGGAACTGATCGGCACGCCGGTGTCGCTGCTGTCCACCAGCCCGGACCGCGACGACACCATCACGGTGCAAGACCCGTTCGTGGACCGCTAGGGAACGGGCGCGCCGCGGCGGGCGGCCGGGACAGAAACTTACGCCGTCATCCCGCGTTTCCTTGGGCCCGCGTTTCCTTGGGTACGAGTTCCCGAGGAGATTGTCATGCGCGCTTCCATCGCCATCGTGCTTGTCTGCCTGGGTCTGGCGGCCTGTGGCGGCACCGAACGCAAGACCGTGATCGTCAACCCGCCGCCCGATTCCACCACCGTGGTGGACCGTGACGGCAATGCGCGGGTCATTCCCAACAACTAACCACTGGCTTCCTTCCCCCTTCGGTGCGGAGCAGACCTGAGCCGTGACGGATGGGGGTCACGAATGATTGAGCGGCCCATGGCCCCGGCCCAGGCCCGGCGCGGTGCGGATCGCAGCCTGGACATAGCTGTGGGCGCGGGCGACGACTTCGACCAGGTCGCGGCCCTGCGCCAAGCCGCAGGCGATGGCCGTGGCCATGGTGCAGCCGGTGCCGTGGGTGTGGATGGTGTGCTGGCGGGGCGCCTCGAACACGGTGAATTCACCGTCATGCCACAGAGTATCGCGGACGATATCCCCCGCATCATGCCCGCCCTTGAAC
>CALDFO010000019.1 GCA_937942205.1 uncultured Alphaproteobacteria bacterium | reverse complement strand
GCCAGCAGGCTGAAGGTCAGCACGGTCAGGAAGCGGGCATAGCGGCGGTAGGGGATGAACAATTGCAGCCCCAGCGACAGAAGGGCGAAGCCGATGGTGAAGCCGTGCGGGCTCCAGCCTGTCACCAGCTGCGCCGCCGCGCCCATCGCCGCCAGGTCGGCGCCCACATTGATGGTGTTGGCCACGAACAGCAGCGCCACCAGCACGCCGACCGCCTGGCGCGGCAGAATGCCGTTCATCGCCTTGGCCAGGCCCTGGCCGGTGACCCGTCCGATCCGGGCGCTGATCATCTGGATCGCCACCATCAGCGGGAAGGTCAGCACCAGCGTCCACAGCAGACCGTAGCCGAACTGCGCGCCGCCCTGGCTGTAGGTGGCGATGCCGCTGGGGTCGTCGTCGGCCGCGCCGGTGATCAGGCCCGGCCCCAGCTTGCCGAGGGTGGCTGTCTTCAGGCGGGATTGCGCGGTGCGTGGCGGGGGCTGGACCACCCGGGCCTGTCTCGCGCTGTTTTTCAGGATCCGCCGTTTTCAGGATCCGCCCTTTTCCGGATCCAAAGGGAAGGGCGGGGCGTATAATGCCGTGGAGGGCATGATGGAGAATAACATGCCGCATCGTGTTTTGGTTTCTGGACTTGTCGCGGGCGCCGCCATGCTGGCTGGCGCACCGGCCTTCGCCCAGCCGCCGGGCCGCGCCCCGGCCCCCGAATGCCTGCGGAACGTCAATATCTGGGATTATAAGACGGTGCCGGGCAACCGTTCGCTGATCGTGACCGACCGGTCCCGCCGCAAGTACCGGGTGGATTTCGTCGTGCCCTGCACCAATCTCCAGTACCAGTTCGGGCTGGGCTTCAAGACCTTCGCGCCCGGCGCGCTGGCCTGTGTGACGCGCGGCGATTCGGTGCTGATGCGCGATCCCGTCGGCCCCAACCAGTGCATCATCGACCGGGTGGTGCCCTATACCGCCGCGATGGAGCAGGCCGACCGGGACGCCCGCGCCCGGCGCTAGCCGGTCTTTGGTGCTAGAACCGCTTGGAGTGACGATTCGGAGACGGACGGGTGCGCGGTTATTTCGGCGTCGGGGTGGAAGGCGTTTCCAAGCCGATGAATCTGGGCAATCTGGTGCGGATCGCCCATGCCTTCGATGCCGGCTTCTTCTTTTCCGTGGCGCCGCGCCTGAAGCTGTCGGACGCCAACAGCGACACCAGCCGGGCCGAAGGCGCGCTGCCTTTCTATTCCTTTGACCATCCCGCCGACTTCCGCCTGCCGCTGGGCTGCCGCCTGGTGGGGGTGGAGATCACCGACGACGCGGTGGAGCTGCCGCGTTTCCGTCATCCCCACCGTTGCGCCTATGTCTTCGGGGCCGAACGCTACTCGCTGTCGCCCCAGATGCTGTCGCTGTGCGATTTCGTGGTGAAGATTCCCACCCGCTTTTCCATCAATGTCGGCATGGCCGGGGCCATCGTGCTGTATGACCGGCTGGTCAGCCTGGGCGGCTATGGCGGACGCCCCATCACCCCCGGCGGCCGGCCCGACGCGGTTCCGCCCCCGCACAACTGGGGCGCGCCCCTGGCCAAGCCCCGCGATTATTAGGACAAATACAGGGATTATCGGGGGGTTGGAAAAGCGGGGCGCGGCTCCATATAAAGGGCGCCCAACGAGAAGCGCATGTCCGTCCCCGCCCTGGCCATTTCCCATCTTCGCAAAGTCTATCGCGGCGGCACCGTCGCGGTGGAGGACATTTCGCTGACCATTCCGGAAGGGGAGTTCTTCGGCTTCCTGGGCCCCAACGGCGCGGGCAAGTCCACCACCATCCATTGCATCACCGGCATCGCCGAACCGACCGGCGGCCGGATCGAGATTTTCGGCATCGACGCGGTGAAGGATTACCGCGAGGCGCGCCGCCTGGTCGGGTTGTGCCCGCAGGAGTTCAATGTGGACCCCTTCGCCACGCCCTATCAGATCGTGGACTGGATGGGCGGCTATTTCGGCATGACCGCGGCCCAGCGCAAGCCGCGCCTTGACATGCTGATGGAACGCTTCGAACTGGGGCCGCACCGGAAAAAGCAGTTCCGCGAATTGTCCGGCGGCCTCAAGCGCCGCGTGGTGCTGGCCCGCGCGCTGGTGCACGACCCCAAGCTGATCATCCTGGACGAGCCGACGGCGGGCGTGGATGTGGAGCTGCGCCGGGTGCTGTGGCGCTATCTCGCCGAGATCAACCGCGACGGCAAGACCATCCTGCTCACCTCCCATTACCTGGAGGAGGTGGAACGGCTGTGCCGCCGCATCGCCATCGTCGACAAGGGCCGGGTGGCGCGCGAAGGCTCCAAGGACGAGATGGCGGGCGGTCCCGGCGGGCTGGAGCAGGCCTATCTGGTGGCGACCGGCGCCGAGCCCGATCATGTGGCGGATTGACGGATGACCGGCAGCACCCTGACCAAGATGGGCGTCAACTGGATCGGACTCTACACCCTGGTCCGGCGCGAGATGACGCGCATGATGCGCGTGCCGATCCAGGCTTTCATCGCGCCCTGGATATCGGCGCTGCTGTTCATCTTCATCTTCGGTTTCGTGGTGGGCGGACGCATCTCCGAGATCGGCGGCCACCGCTATCTGGAGTTCGTGCTGCCCGGCATCGTGATGATGAATGTGGTCAACGCCGCCTTCCTGCAATCCTCCTCGTCCATCTATTTCTCGCGCTTCATCCGTTTCATCGAGGAAACGCTGGTCGCGCCGCTGTCCTATGCCGAGATGATCGCGGGCGGCCTGTCGGTGGTGGTGCTGCGCGCCGTGTTCACCGGCATCGGCATCCTGCTGATGGGGGTGGCGTTCGGCGCCACCCAGGTGCAGTCCTGGCCGCTGTTCCTGTTCTGGGTCGTCAGCGTCTCGGCGGTGTTCGGCCTGCTGGGCATCATTGTCGGCCTCTGGTCCAAGAGCTTCGAGCAGCTCAACATGCCGGTGGTGTTCTTCCTGACGCCGCTGTCGATGGTGGGCGGGGTGTTCAACACCGTTCAGATGCTGCCCGACTGGCTGCGCTGGCTGGCCTGGGCCAATCCTTTCTTCTATTTCATCAACGGCCTGCGCGGCGCGATGATCGGCTTTGACGAGACGCCGCCGGGCCTGGGCGAGGGGCTGACCCTTCTTTTGCTGGTGGTGCTGGGTGGAACCGTGTGGCGGCTGTACGCCAAGGGCTACGGCCTGCGCGAATAGCGCGGGTCTGCCTGCCGGGAACCGGGATATCCGCGCGGTACGGAATAATTGAGGTTCTGGCCCGGAAACGGTATTTTCCGGGCAAATCACCACGCTGGAGACATCATGAAAAAGGTCACGGGACTTCTCGCCGCTTTCGCGCTGGGCGCCGTTTTCGCGCCGCCCGCCGTGGCGCAGCCCGCGACCCTGTTGGGCGTCTTCTCCAACTGGACGGCTTATTCCTCCGGCTCGGGCGCCAGCCAGACCTGCTATGCTCTTTCCAAGCCGCGCGCCGTCCAGCCGCGCACCGCCAAGCGCGGCCCCATCTATCTGATGGTCAGCGACTGGCCCGCCCGCAAGGTCAAGGCCGAGCCGCAGATCATCTATGGTTATCCCGCCAAGGAAGGCGGCGCCGCCAGCCTGGGCATCGGCAGCGACAAGTTCACCTTCTTCATCCGCAACACCGACAAGGAAGGCAGCGCCTGGCTGACCGCCCTGGCCGACAACACCCGTCTGGTCGCGGCGATGCAGGGCGGCGTGTCGGCGGTGGCGCGCGGCATCAGCCAGCGCGGCACCAACACGGTGGACACCTACAGTCTGGCCGGCTTCAACGATGCCCTGGCCAAGATTCACGCCACTTGCGGCATGTGATGACGGATCGCGTTTCCCTGATCGGACTGGACCGCGCCGCCCTGAAGGCGGCGCTGGCCGCGGCGGGGGTGCCGGAAAAATCCGTCTCCATGCGCGCCAGCCAGTTGTGGAACTGGATCTATGTGCATGGCGCGCGCGACTTCGCG
>CALDFO010000018.1 GCA_937942205.1 uncultured Alphaproteobacteria bacterium | reverse complement strand
CGCTGCTCGGCGTTCAGGCCCGCCAGATAGGGCGGGTCACGCGGGATCGGCGCGGTGTGGGGTTCTTCGCTGAACGCGGAATCCAAGGGATCGGAATAGCGGTCGCCATAGCTGCTCATGGGGGGCCGCTCATGGCGAAAACCGGGAATCTGGGAACATGAGAACGATATTAGAACGCGGAGGCGGTTTTTCCCACCTATTTATCCGCGTCCGGTTCATCCAGCCGGTGGCCGGACAACCGTTCCGCCACCTGTTCCCGGCGGGCATCGGCCAGGTTCCGCAAGGCTTTGGGGGTGCCGTGCTTGACGCGGTTGGCCTCGGCCGTCGCATCCTTTTCGGTGCGGGCCTTGGCCTTGCGGGCGCGGCGCAGATTGACGATCTCGGCCATGACGAAAGGTTAGGGCCGCGCCGCCAGCGCGTAAAGCCGCAGGGCGCTGGCCAGGGGTCGCGTTCCCCGCCCGGCGTCGATGCGGGCGACCAGCGCCGCCAGGGCCAGGCTTTCGCGCCGGGCGGCGTCGTCCAGCACCGCCCAGAACTCCGCTTCCAGCGCCACGCTGGTGCGGTGCCCGGCCAGGGAGAAGGAGCGCTTCTTGAGCATCAGCGGATGCGTCTCCAGTCCAGGATGTCCAGTTCCCGCGCCAGCTTCTGGCCGCCGGGGTGCGGCGGCATCAGCACCACCGGCTTTTGCAGGTCCGCCACCGCGCCCGCCGCGATCACCGCATTGCGGTCGATCCAACCATCGGTGTCCAGCAGCCGCACGTTGCGCCATTCTTTCCGCAGGGCGCGGACCAGATTGTCGGGCGCGGGGTCTTCGTCATTGTCCACGATCACATTCATCAGGAACAGGCCGCCGCGCGTCACCAGGCGCGACCTGGCCAGGCGGAAGAAAGCGGGTTGCATGAAGACCGGCGGCATACCGCCTTCGCCAAAGGCGTCCAGCACGATGGCGTCGAAACGGTGGCGATGGCCTTTCAGCCAGGCCACGCCGTCCGCGGTCTGGCAGGAGACGGTTGGCGGCAGGTGGAAATATCTGCGGGCGATGTCGAAGCTGAAGGCATGCAGGTCCACCACGATGGTGTCGACGCCGCTGCGGGCCAGCATGGTGGCCAGGGTGCCGCCGCCGCAGCCGATCATCAGCACATCCCGGCACTGCCGCTGCATCAGGAAATAATACATGGCGTGGATATAGTCGGCGGTGCTGACGCCGGTGCTGTCGGCGGCGCTCTGGTGATATTCGCCCTGCCAGTAGCTGACCTTGCCGGTTCGCGTGTCGCGCACGATGGTATGGCCCGGCGCCGGGATGATGCGTTCCGTGCTCATCGCGGCGCCCGTGCCGCCACTATTTCGGCGCGATCATGTCTTCGGGGCGCACGATCCGATCGAATTCCTCCGCCGTGACATAATTGCCCTTCAGGGCTTCTTCTTTCAGCGTGGTGCCGTTCTTGTGCGCCGTCTTGGCGATCTTGGCGGCATTGTCATAGCCGATCTTGGGCGCCAGCGCCGTCACCAGCATCAGCGAGCGGTTGAGCCCCGCCTGGATATTGTCCAGGCGCGGCTCGATCCCCACCACGCAATTGTCGGTGAAGCTGACCGCCGCATCGGCCATCAGCGTCACCGATTGCAGGAAGTTGTAGGCCATCACGGGGTTGTAGACGTTGAGCTCGAAATGGCCCTGGCTATCGGCAAAGGTCAGGGCGGCATTGTTGCCGAAGATCTGCACGCAGACCTGGGTCAGGGCCTCGCACTGGGTGGGATTGACCTTGCCCGGCATGATGGAGCTGCCCGGCTCGTTCTCCGGCAGCGACAGTTCGCCCAGGCCGGAGCGGGGCCCCGAGCCCAAAAGGCGGATGTCGTTGGCGATCTTGAACAGGCTGGCGGCCACCGTGTTGATGGCGCCATGGCTGAACACCATCGCGTCATGGGCGGCCAGGGCCTCGAACTTGTTGGGCGCGGTGGTGAAGGCCATGCCGGTGATGGCGGCGATGCGTTCGGCGACCATGCGATCGAAGCCCACCGGCGCGTTCAGGCCGGTGCCCACGGCGGTGCCGCCCTGGGCCAGCTGCATCAGGGCGGGCATGGTGGATTCGATGCGGGCGATGCCGTTGGCCACCTGGGTGGCATAGCCGGAGAATTCCTGGCCCAGCGTCACCGGGGTGGCGTCCTGGGTATGGGTGCGGCCGATCTTGATGATGTCTTTCCAGGCGGCGACCTTGGCGTCCAGCGCCTTGTGCAGGTGGCGCAGCGCGGGCAGCAGCTTCTTCTCGATCTCCTCGGCGCAGGCGATATGCATGGCCGTGGGATAGGTGTCGTTGGACGACTGGCTCATATTGACGTGATCGTTGGGATGGACCGGCTTCTTGGTGCCCATCACCCCGCCCAGCATCTCGATGGCGCGGTTGGAGATCACTTCATTGGCGTTCATGTTGGACTGGGTGCCCGAGCCGGTCTGCCACACCACCAGCGGGAAGTGGTCGTTCAGCTTGCCCGCGATCACCTCATTGGCGGCCTTGACGATGGTCTCGCCGATGGTCTTGTCCAGCCCGCCCAGCGCCATGTTGGTCTCGGCGGCGGCGCGCTTGACGATCCCCAGGGCGCGGACCACGGCCACCGGCTGCTTTTCCCAGCCGATCTTGAAATTGCCCAGCGACCGCTGGGCCTGCGCCCCCCAGTAACGGTCGGCGGCGACCTCGACGGGGCCAAAGGTATCGGTTTCGGTACGGGTCTGGGTGTTGTCGGTCATGGCGCGCCCCGGCGGAAAAAGCGGCGTTGGGCGTAAGCCGGACCACCGCCAAAAGATATCCGCGTCCGGGTACTATTTCTTGCGGAAAGAGTCGAGGCTGACCACTTCGCCCGGCGCGGCTTTTTCCGCCGGTTTGGCAGGCGGCGTGACCGGCTCGGGGGCGTCCTCGCCTTCCGCCATCGCGGGCTGGCCGCTGGGCACCATCACCGGGCCGGTGGCGGGCTTGGCCGTGCCATCGCTCTCGGCCCGGAATTGCAGGCCGAACTGCACGCCCGGATCGAAAAAGGCGGTGAGGGCGGAAAAAGGAATGTGCAGCGGCGCGGGCAGCTTCTTGAAGGTCAGCGTGACCTCGAAATAGTCATCCTTCACCTTCAGCGCCCAATACTGGTGCTGGATGATGATGGTCATTTCGTCGGGATACTGCTCCTTCAGGAAATCGGGAATATCCACGCCCTCGGCATGGGTCTTGAAGGTCAGATAGAAATGGTGCGCGCCGATCAGGCCGCTCTTTTCGATGCGCCGCAACGCATCGCGCACGACGCCGCGCAGCGCCGAGTCCGTCAAAGCCTGATAGCCGATAAAGTCCTTTGCCATATGCAGCGGAGACTATTCGCCGCCTTGGCCAAGTCAATCGTGCCGGGCGGAGAAGCCGCCCGGCTTGGGGTCAAAATGACGCAAATGCGAAGAAAAAAGGAACCACGGGGGCCATCACGGTGTTGTGAATAAGCCGCGTCGAAGGTTCATGCCATGAGAATCGCGCAGATCGCCCCCCTGGTGGAAAGCGTCCCGCCCACCCTCTATGGCGGCACCGAGCGGGTGGTGTCCTGGCTGACCGAGGAACTGGTGCGGCAGGGCCATGCGGTGACGCTGTTCGCCTCCGGGGATTCGGTGACGGCGGCGCGTCTGGAACCCGTGGTGCCGCGGGCGCTGCGGCTGGACGGCATCCACAATTCGCTGCCCTACAATATCATCATGCTGGACCGGGTGGCGGCGCGATGGGCCGAGTTCGACATCCTGCATTTCCACATTGATTTTTTTCACTATCCGCTGTTCCGGGGGATGGCGCACAAGACCCTGACCACCCTACATGGCCGCCAGGACCTGCCGGAACTGCCCGCCTTCTATCGCGCCTTTCCGCATATGCCGCTGGTCTCCATCTCCAACGACCAGCGCCGGCCGATGCCGCCCGTCAACTGGATGGGCACGGTCTATCACGGCCTGCCCGAAACCCTGCTGGCCCCGGGCCCGGGCGACGGCGGCTATCTGGCCTTTCTGGGCCGCATCTGCCCCGACAAGGGGCCGTTGGCGGCGATCGAGATCGCCCGGCGCGCCGGGATGCGGCTTCGGATCGCCGCCAAGGTGGATCCGGCCGACCGGGATTATTTCCAGAACCAGGTGAAGCCCGTGCTGGATGTAAGCCCGCATGTGGAGTTCATCGGCGAGATCGACGATGCCGGAAAGCAGGATTTCCTGGGCCGGGCGCGGGCGCTGCTGTTTCCCATCTGCTGGCCCGAACCGTTCGGCCTGGTGATGATCGAAAGCATGGCCTGCGGCACGCCGGTGGTCGCCTTCCGCTGCGGTTCGGTGCCGGAAATCATGGAGGACGGCCTGACCGGCTTTGTGGTCGCGGATGTGGCCCAGGCCGTGGCGGCGCTGGGCCGCCTGGACAGCTTGCGCCGCCCCGCCATCCGCGCGCGTTTCCAGGAGCGGTTCAGCGTCCGCGCCATGGCGCGCGATTATGTGGCGATTTATGCGCGCCTGGCGGGATCGGCCAAGCTGGCCCCGGCGGTCGCGGCGGAATAGCATTTGAAAAGCGAGGGAATGATGGAGGCCAAAATCCTCCCTGATTCACCGGACGATATTTCGACGTTTTATATCCAAGCGACGGAATCGATCCAGCAGCGCTGGCCGCGCACCCTCAAGCAGGGCGATACCTTCGCCTTGTTCGACGCGCTGGGCGACATCATCGACCCCGGCCTGACCCCGGGCGGGGTTTTCCACAACGACACGCGCCACCTGTCGGGCTTCCAGCTGCTGATCGACGGCCAGCGGCCGCTGCTGCTGTCCAGCGCGGTGGAGGGCGACAATGTCGTGCTGACGGTGGACCTTTCCAATCCTGACATCTACCAGGACGGCGAGATCGTGCTGCCGCGCGAGGTTCTGCATGTCCGCCGCTCCAAATTCCTCTGGGACGGAAGCTGCCATGAGCGCATTGTGGCGCATAATTTCGATGTCCATCCCCGCCGCTGCTGGCTGACCCTGAATTTCGCCGCCGATTTCGCCGACCTGTTCGAGGTGCGCGGAATGCAGCGGCCGCGGCGGGGCAATGTCGCCTGCGCCGTCATCGGCGCGGACCGCGCCGTGTTCCGCTATGACGGGCTGGACGGGATCGAACGGCGCACCGAACTGCGGTTCGATCCGCCGCCCCGGCAGCTGTCGCGCAGCCAGGCGATTTATGTGCTGGAACTGGCGCCGGGCGAACGCCGCGCCCTGGTGGTCAAGATCCGCTGCGCCAGCAGCGAGGTCGGCTTGCGGACATTCTCGCGGCCCTATCGCGCGGCGCGGCGCAGCGCGGCGCACATCGCCGGCCAGATGGCCCGCGTCACTTCGTCGAACGAATTGGCCAATCGCATGTTGCGCCGGGCCAGGGCGGATTTGTCCATGCTGGTCACCGACACTCCGCAGGGGCCCTATCCCTATGCCGGCACGCCCTGGTTCTCCACGCCCTTCGGCCGCGACGGTCTGATCACGGCCTTGCAGATGCTGTGGCTGGACCCGGCGCTGGCCAAGGGCGTGCTGCAATATCTGGCCGCCAACCAGGCCACCGAAGTCGATCCCCGCGCCGATGCCGAGCCGGGCAAGATTCTGCATGAGACGCGCTCCTGCGAGATGGCGATATTGGGCGAGGTGCCGTTCGGCCACTATTACGGCAGCATCGATTCCACGCCGCTTTTTTTGCTGCTGGCGGCCCGCTATTTCCAGCGCACCGGCGATAGCGACACGCTGCGCGCCTTGTGGCCGCATATCGAGGCCGGGTTCGACTGGATAGACCGTTATGGCGACCGCGATGGCGACGGCTTTGTGGAATATGATCGCGAAAGCGACGACGGCCTGACCAACCAGGGCTGGAAGGATTCCGCCGATTCGGTGATGCATGACGACGGCACCCTTGCCGCCGGGCCGATCGCGCTGGTCGAGGTGCAAGGCTATGTCTATGCCGCCCGCAAGGAGGGCGCGCGGCTGGCCGAGGCCCTGGGCCATCACAGCCGCGCCCAGGCCCTGACGGCGGCGGCGGAGACGCTGCGCCTGGCTTTCGAGGACAAATTCTGGCTGGAGGAGCTGGGCACCTATGCCCTCGCGCTGGACGGCCAGAAGAAGCCCTGCCGGGTGAAGAACTCCAACGCCGGACAGGCGCTCTATTGCGGCATCGCCGCGCCCGAGCGCGCCGCGCGCGTCGCCGCCACCCTGCTGGCGCCGGAAATGTTCTCGGGCTGGGGTATCCGCACCCTGGGGGCCGACGCGCCCCGCTTCAATCCCATGAGCTATCACAACGGCTCGATCTGGCCGCACGACAACGCCCTGATCGCGCTGGGGCTGGGGCGCTATGGTCTCAAGCGCGGCGCCGCCGCCGTCTTCGAGGGCCTGTTCGGCGCGGCGGGGCATATGGAGATGATGCGCTTCCCCGAACTGTTCTGCGGCTTTCCGCGCCGCCGGGGCGTCGCACCCACGCTCTATCCGGTGGCCTGCGCGCCCCAGGCCTGGGCCAGTGTGGTGCCCTTCGCCCTGCTGCAAGCCTGTCTGGGACTGGAGGTGTGCTGCGAACAGCGCGAAATCCGTTTTCATGACCCTCAGCTTCCCGGTTTCATGGAAGAAGTGGCGATCAGCGAACTGGCGCTGGGCGATGCGTCGGTGAGCCTGCGCGTCAAGCGCCGCGGCGCCAGCACCGAGGTCGCCATCACATCGCGCAAGGGCGATGTGGGAATCCGCATTCATCAATAAAGTGGTGGGTGTCCCGCGCGATGCGCTCGCGCATCGCGCCATTAAATGATTGGGGGGCGCTATTGCGCGGCCGGAGGCAAGTGGGGGGCTTCTGTTGCCCGGCGCCCCCCGGGCCGCGCTTACCTAATTAATTAGGCAGCGAGCACCATTTCATTATCGTTGGCACTTGTACGAGTAGCCCGATGACGGCGGAACAATACCGGGCAAAAGGACAGCCTTTACACGTCCGTCGATCCTGTTTCGCCCCCACAAATACCCACGTCGCGCATGGGCATATGGTGGAGGCGCCGGGTACCGCCCCCGGGTCCGGGCCGCTTATTACGAAGCCGTTTATCGCCATAGTCGGCAAGCCGACCTTCACAATATAGGGTGCCGGGGTTATTTTTTGAAGCCCGGGACGAGTCCCGGCCGGAACCCGCAAAGAACTCTCGAAAATGCGCCAATATCTCGATCTGCTGAAGCTCGTCCGCGACACCGGGGTGGAAAAGACCGACCGGACCGGCACCGGCACGCGGTCGATTTTCGGCCATCAGATGCGCTTCGACCTGGCCGAGGGCTTTCCCCTGGTCACCACCAAGAAGCTGCACCTGAAATCCATCATCTATGAACTGCTCTGGTTCCTGCGCGGCGAAACCAATGTGCGCTGGTTGCAGGCGCATGGCGTCACCATCTGGGACGAATGGGCCGACGCCAACGGCGAATTGGGCCCGGTTTACGGCTATCAGTGGCGCAGCTGGCCCACCCGCACCGACGGCACCATCGACCAGATCGCCAACCTGGTGCGCGATATCCGCGCCAACCCGGATTCGCGCCGTCTGATCGTGACCGCCTGGAACCCGGCCGACGTGCCCAAGATGGCGCTGCCGCCCTGCCACTGCCTGTTCCAGTTCTATGTCGCGGAGGGACGGTTGTCCTGCCAGCTTTACCAGCGCAGCGCCGACATCTTCCTGGGCGTGCCCTTCAACATCGCCTCTTACGCCCTTCTGACCCTGATGGTGGCGCAGGTGACGGGGCTGAAGCCCGGCCATTTCGTCCATAGCCTGGGCGACGCCCATCTCTATCTGAACCATCTGGATCAGGCGGACGCGCAGCTGTCCCGGCGGCCCCATCCCCTGCCGGTGATGCGGTTGAACTCGGCCGTGACGGACATATTCGCCTTCCGGTACGGGGATTTCAGCCTGGAGAATTACCAGGCCGAACCCACGATCAAGGCGCCAATCGCCGTCTGAATTGACAAACCCGCCGACGGGCTTAAAAACCCCGGCAAAGGAGACTTTCCATGGAAGTGATGGGCAACGAGGAAACCAAGCTGGCCAATGGCGGCGGGGCGTTTCCGTTCTGGGTCTCGGTCGCCGTCGTGGGCGGCGCTTTCGCCATTCTGGTCGCCATCATCTACGGCGTCATCCAGCTCTTTTCCTGAGTCTTTCGCGGCGGCCCGTCCGGGATTAGCCTCTTTGCGGACCACGCAAGGAGGAGCCCATGAAGTTCGCCGCATCCTTTTTCCTGTCCGGCCTTTTCCTGTCCGGCCTTTTTCTTTCCGCCATCCTGCTGTGCGCGCCCGCCGGGGCGCAGACCAGCAATCTGGTGCGCCATCCGGCCACACCCGAAGACCGGCGTCCCAACGATCCCAAGGTGCCCGACGCCTATGCGGTGACGGGCAAGTTCGACCGTATCGTGGTGATGCGGATCAAGAACAAGGCCGACCTGCTGCGCGGCATGGAGCAGCTGGTCAAGAAGGAAGGCATCAAGGATGCCGTGATCCTGTCGGGCATCGGCTCGCTGCGCGGCTATCATGTCCACAATGTCGCCAGCCGCGATTATCCGGTGGACGATGTCTTCACCAAGGCGCCCACCACGCCCGCCAACCTCAACGCCATGAACGGCTATATCGTGAACGGCCAGATCCATTGCCACGTCACCATGGCGGTGGGCGACAAGGCAGCCGCGATCTCCGGCCATCTGGAGCCGGGCACCGAAGTCCTGACCTTCGCCATCGTCACCGTGGGCGTGCTGGACAAGCCGCTGGGCCGGGTGGACGACCAGACCTATCGCTAGGACTTATTTGGGCAGCGCATAGACCAGCAGGCTGTCGCCGCCGGTGGGACTGTTGAGATAGGACCCGCCGGTGGCGACGATCGCCACATATTGCCGCCCATCCTTGCCCTGATAGGTGATGGGCGTGGCATGGGCGGAATAGTCCAGCTTCACTGTCCACAATTCCTTGCCGGTCCTGCTGTCGAAGGCGCGGAAGCGCGCATCGTCGGTGCCGCCGATGAAGGTGACGCCGCCCGCCGTCGAAGTGGGACCGCCATTGCCGGGGCGGCCGGTGGCCTGCTTGCCCTCGGGGAAATGATCGGTGACGCCCAGCAGCGAACGCCAGGTGATATCGCCGCTGTTGACGTTGACCGCGATCAGCTCGCCCCAGGGGCCCTTCTGGCAGGGCGTCTGGGTCTTGGGGTCGACG
>CALDFO010000017.1 GCA_937942205.1 uncultured Alphaproteobacteria bacterium | reverse complement strand
TCCTTCAGCGCGAAACCCCAAAGGCTGGAAAAGATGATGATGCTGGCCATGTGCAGCGTCCAGCTGGAAAAGCCATAGGCGCCCATCTGGCTTTCGCCCATGGTGTAGAAGAAGAACTGGAAATACCAGGCGGTGCCCGCCAGGGCGCAGAGCAGATAATTGCGCAGCAAGGGCGGCGGCGCAGGGCCATCAACCGCAGGGCCAGGCGCACCAAAGAACTCGCCCAGCGTGCGGTTGCGGGCGATCAGGATGCCGCACCAGATGAAATTGGTGGTGGCCCCGCCCAACAGCACCAGGCACAGCACCGGCAGGCCCTGCCACAGGGGCGCGGTGCCCGCCGCCAGGGTCAGCGCCTTGACCGGCTCGCCCGCCGCCAGGCCATAGGCGAAACAGGCCGAGGTGATGCCGGAAAAGATCGCCACCGCCACGCCTTTTTTCAGGTCGAACTCGGCGATGGCGGCGCGCTGCTGTTCCAGCGGCATCTCGCCTTCCTTCAGCCGCCCGGCCCGGCCCACCACGGTGATGCCCGCCAGGCAGACCGCAAGACCCAGCAGCACGATCTGGCCGTGGGTGGTCGGAATCAGCCGCGCCAGTTCGCCCGACACCAAAGGCGGCATCAGGGTGCCGAAGGTGGCGGTCAGACCCATGATGATCGCCATGCCCAGCGACAGGCCCAGATAACGCATCGTCAGCCCGAAGGTCAGGCCGCCCAATCCCCACAACAGGCCGAAGAAAAAGCACCAGAACCAGACGCTGCCCGGCGTCGCCGCCAGCACGCCGGGCAGATCGGCAGTGCGGAAGAAGGCGAAAATCCACGGCGCCAGCAGCCAACTGAAAATGCCACCGGTCAGCCAGAACACCTCCCAGGACCAGTGCTTCACCTTACGGAACGGCACATAGAAGCTGGCCGAGGCCAGGCCGCCCAGCCAGTGCAGGAAAACGCCGGCCAGCGGATTGGGCGTCATATCGCGATCCCCAGACGATAGAAGCGGACGGCGTTGCGCCCAAACAGCGCCCGGCGTTCATCGTCGCTGAATCCCGCCACGATGCGATGATAGGCGGACAGATGGGCGTCAAAACTGCCGAACAGCTTGTCGGTGGGAAAATCGCTGGCGAACAGGCAGCGTTCCACCCCGAACAGATCGATGGCGCGCAGGATGAAGCCGCGGATATTGTCGTCATTCCAGCGGCGATGGATGAAACCCACACCGGACAGCTTGATGCAGACCTGGGGCAGCGCCGCCAGCTTTTTCAGGCCCGCCAGCCAGACATCCTCGCCATCGTTGTCCGTGAGGATGGGCATACCCAGATGGTTCAGGATCACGGGAATGTCGGGGTTGCGCGCCGCCAGCGCCGCCATGTTGGCGAACTGGGTGGGATAGACCTGACAGTCGAAAGACAGGTTGTATTTCCGCAGCAGGGCAAAGCCCCGCGCCCAGGCATCGTCGGCGGTGACATCGCGCGCCGCATAGCTGCGGGCGGGGTCATGGTGCCAGCCCACGATATGGCGGATACCGCGCACATTGGGTTGCACCGCATGGGCCTGGAGCAGCGCGTCCAGATTGGGATCGTCCAGCGCGGCAAAGGCCACGATGGCGTTGGGCATTCCGCGCGCATCGGCCATGGTCTGCAGCCAGCGGGTTTCCTTCAGCGCGTCGCGCGGGTCGGCGCCGGCATCGACATGCACGATGGCCCGCACATTCCAGTTCGCCGCATCGGCCAGATAGTCGTCCAGCCCGTAATTGACGGCGATGGCCTGCGTGCTGCCGGCGGGACGGTCTTCGTGGAACGGCGCCGTCAGCCAGGGATAGCGGATATGCGCCAGATCCCACAGATGCACATGCGCGTCGACAAAGGGAACCGGCCCGGTCATCTGGGATAGGGTCTGTGCAGCTTGACCTCGCGGTTCAACTCGACACCGAAGCCCGGCCTGTCCAGCGCCGACAGCTTGATGCGGCCATTCTCCGGCACCGGCTCGCCCAGCAATTGCGGGGCGAACATCGGCACCACCTTGTCGGCCTGGGGCGCCATCATCAGGAACTCGGCGAAGGGCGAGTTATGCCGGGTGATGACGAAATGATAGGAATAGACCGACGAGCCGTGCGGCACCATCAGCTTGCCGTGGCTTTCGGCCAGGTTGGCGATCTTGATCAGTTCGGTGACGCCGCCGCACCAGCCCACATCGGGCTGGATGATGTCGCAGCAGTCCATCTCCAGCAACATGCGGAACCCCCAGCGGGTGGCGTCATGCTCGCCGGTCGTCACCAGCATCCCGGGCGGCACCGCTTTCTTGAGGTCGCGATAGCCCCAGTAATCGTCGGGCGACAACGCCTCCTCGATCCATTTCAGGCCGGACTGCTCCCAGGCCAGGGTGGCCAGGCGGGTGGCGTAATTCAGGTCCAGTGCCATCCAGCAATCCAGCATCAGCCAGAAATCCGGGCCGACCCGTTCGCGCATCACGGCGATCTCGGCCAGGGCCTTTTTCAATCCCTCCTCGCCTTCGGCGGGGCCGTGATGCAGGGGCATCTTGCCGCCGATAAAGCCCATCTGCCTGGCCAGGTCCGGGCGCGCGCCGGTGGCATAGAAAACCAGCTCGTCACGCACCGCACCGCCCAGAAGCTGATGCACCGGCTCGTCGCGCAGCTTGCCCAAAAGGTCCCACAGCGCCAGGTCCACGCCGCTGATGGCGTTGATCACCAGCCCCTTGCGCCCGTAATACTGGGTGGAGAAATACATCTGGTCCCAGATCTTCTCGACCTGCGACGGATCGCGCCCTTCCAGGAAACGGGCCAGGTGCTTTTCCACGATATAGCAGGCAGGCTCGCCGCCCGTGGTCACGGCAAAGCCGGTGACGCCGTTCTCGGCCTCGATCTCCACCACCAGCGTGCCCAGCACATTGATGCCGAAACTCTGGCGGCTCTGGCGGTATTCGGGATAGCGCGCCATCGGGGTGGCGATATGATCGTCGATCCAGTGGCCGCCGCCCTGGTCGTGATAGTCGGCGCCGCCGCCGCGCACCACAAAGGCGCGCACCGCCCTGATCTTCGGAAATGCCACGCAATACGCTCCCAACCCGGTCCCGTTCTGCGCTAGCGTAGCGGCAGAAAACAGGGGTGGAAAGATGCTTCTCAAGGACAAAGTCGTTCTGATCACCGGCGCATCGGCGGGCATCGGCCGCGCCGTCGCCATCGAGGCGGCGCGTCAGGGCGCCGATGTGGCGATCAACCATTTCGACGCCACCGATGCTGCGGCGCAGGATACCGTGCGGGCGATCGAGGCCACCGGCCGCCGCGCCATCGCCGTGAAGGGCGACGTCGCCCGGCGCGAAACCGCCGCCGGCTTCGTGGAGGCGGCGGTCGCGGCCCTTGGCAAGGTGGATGTGTTCGTCTCCAATGCGGGCATCTGTCCCTTCCATGCCTTTCTGGACATGCCCCAGGCCACCTTCGAGCGCACCATGACCGTGAACCTGCACGGCGCCTGTTACATGATCCAGGCCGCCGCCAATCAGATGATGAAGCAGCGCCATGGCGGGGCGATCATCGGCGTCTCCTCCATCTCGGCCTATGTCGGCGGCGAGTATCAGACCCACTACACTCCCACCAAGGCGGGGGTGCTTTCCATGATGAACTCGGTCGCCATCGCGCTGGGCAAGCATGGCATTCGCTGCAACGCGGTGCTGCCGGGCACCATCCAGACCGACATCAACAAGGAAGACCTCAGCGACCCGAAAAAACGCGCCTATATGGAGGGCCGGGTGCCGCTGGGGCGGCTGGGTGTTCCCGAAGACCTGGCGGGGCCGGTGATCTTCCTGGCCTCGGACATGGCGCGCTATGTCAACGGCGCGGCTTTGCTGGTTGACGGCGGCATGTTCGTCAACCTGCAATAATTTTCGGGTTCCCGGAAACGGATGGCGGTTCCGGCGGTTTCCATTTGTGAGGTAATGATCGAAAGATCGTGAAATCACAAAGAACGGCGGAGGACGGGTGAAAGCCCGGTTCCCGCCGTTCTCGTTTGTGCCTGTTAGTGCGCGGCGGGGCGGGCGAAGGCGGTCCAGCGGCTGTCGCGGGCGGTGTCGCCCGGCGGCGTGGCCCAGGCCAGCGCCGACAGGCCGTTCAGGTCATAGACCACCTTGCCGTCCTTGATGGTCAGCTCGGCCACCAGCCTGCGGTCGCCGCTGACTTTGCCCATCATCATGTCCGTGAAGCTGAAACGGCCCTTTTGCAGCGACAGCACCGCGATGTCGGCCACCGCGCCCGGCGACAGGTTGCCCAGGTCGCCGCGCCGAATCTGCCGCGCCGGGGCGGCGGTCATGCCCGCCACCGCTTCGGGCAAGGTCAGGCCGATCGCCATCATTTTGCTGGCGACGTTGAGGATGTCCTTGGTGGCGCTGTTCATGCTGCCCACATGCAGGTCGGTGGACAGGGAATCCGGCTTGAAGCCCGCCGCGATCATCGGCACCGCCAGCGAGAATTTGAAGCTGCCGCCGCCGGTGCCCGTGTCGAAATAAATGCCGCGCTTGCGGCCCTCGACAAGGGCCCGGCTGGGGCCCAGCGTCACCGGATCCTGCTCCTGCCGCAGGCCCGAATACATATGGGTATAGATGTCGCCCGGCCGCAGCTTCTGCGTCAGCAGGTCATAGAGCGGGCGGGTGGGCCGGTCGGTGCCGAAATCCACCATCACCGGCAACCTGGCGCGGGTGCCCGCGATTACCGCCTGTTCCACCGGCGTCCATTCCGGCCCGCCATAATGAGCGGTCTTGATGCCCACAATGACGCCGGGATAGCGCGCCGCCATCTTCGCGGTCGCCTCGCCGTCCATGTCGGACTGGTCCTGCTCGAATTTTCCGCCGCGCATCCCGTGGCCCACGATATTCAGCATCGCCAGAACCCGGGTCTTGGAGCGGTCGATGATGCGGTCCTTGAAGTCCTGGAAATTGCGCCATCCGGCGCAGCCCGCATCCACCACCGTGGTGACGCCGCTGCGGAAGGTGAAGCCGTCGGGCGGCACGGAATTGTCGCCCGCATAGGAATTGCGCTCGCCCGTGCCGGTATAGACATGGACATGCAGGTCGATCAGGCCGGGCGTGACATAGAGGCCCCGCGCGTCGATGGTCTTGATGGCGTCGGCGGGCTTGAGGCCCTTGGCGACACGGGCGATGCGGCCGTCCTTGATGGCGACATCCATCACCCCGTCCACATGGTTGGCGGGGTCCATCACATGGCCGCCCGTCAAAAGCAGATCATAAGCGGGCAAGGGCTGGGCCGAGGCCGCCCCCGCCATCAGCGCCAGCACACTCAACGCCAGCACACGAGGTATAATCAGCCGGGTCATGCGCGCACCGCCGTGAAGGTGGCGGGGCCGTATTCGCCCATGTCCACGCTGCCCGACATGGCGTTGCCCTGCACCGTGCCCTGGAAGGTCCAGTTGATGCTGTTGCCGGGCACCGGCATACGGCCTTTCAATTCCACCGTGCCTGCCCGCACCGTGCCGGTCAGCGCGCCTTGGAAAATCTCGCCCTTGTGGGTGCCGGTCAGCGCCGCGCCGTCCTGCGCCAGGACGAACTGCTGCTGCCCCTCGCCCAACATGTAGCGGACAGTGACGGCCCAGTTGCCCGCCACCTGCGCCATCGCGCCCCTGGGCGTCACCGGATCGGCATGACGGCCCGGATTCTTCAGGCCGTCATACAGCGCCTCGGCGACGAGGCGCTCCTCACCCGGGTCCATCATATAGGGCATGATGGTTAGATGACTGGCCATCGCATCGGGACGGCGGCCGATACCGCCTTCCACCATGATGCGCGGATTCCCGGTATCCAGCTTCGCCACCAGTTCGCTGCCGGTGATGCCCAGCACCCGCCCATCCCAATGGATGCGAAGGCGCGGCGCATGGTTGGAAAGATCGGCCGGTTCCAGATATTCGAAACGGATCGAAGGCAGGCCCTTGAGCCGGGCCTCGATATGGTTCAGCCAGCCGCGCCACATGCGCTGCTCGGCGGCATGATCGCGCCGGTACCACTGGCGAACCGCCGCCAGCAGGCCCATGGATTCCTCCTTGGAGCATTTCAGGGCGCGGCCATAGGCGTGATGCGGCGACGCCTGGTAATAGGCCGCCTTGCACAGCGCCTTGTCGCCGATCAACATGCCGGAGGATTGCGGCCCGCGCAGGCATTTGCCGCCGGAATAGCCCACCAGCGTGGCCCCCGCCGCCAGATGGATATTGGGGACGCGCGGCTCTTCCGCCGCCGCATCCACGAAGACCGGCACCTTTTTGGGCTTGGCCATGGCGCAGATGCGGGCGATGGGCAGGCCGCTCTGGGCCTCGCGCGGGCTGGCCATCACATAGATCATGGCGGTGCGCGGACCGATGGCGGCGGCAAGCTGGTCGGCGGTCTCCACCTCCACGATCTCGACATTCACCATCCGCACGCCCACATCATAGGGATTGCGCGAATGTTTGGGGATGATGACCTGGTCCTTGGCCTTGCGTTCGGGCAGGGCCTGGCACTTTTCCACGTCGCCGCCTGCGATGCAGGCGATGGTCGCCAGGCAGATCGCCGCCTCGCAGCCATTGGTGACGATACCCCATTCCGCGCCGGTCAGTTTCGCCAGCTCCGCGCCGATGCCGTCCATCATCTCGTCCATATGGACATAGTGATGCGAGGCTTCGAACATGGCCTGCTTGACCTCCGGCAGCGAGCGCGAGCCGGAGATGATGGTATAGGTGCCCCGCGCGTTCAGGATCGGCCGCACCCCGATCCGGGTGAACAGATTGTCCGACGCGGTGCCGCCATTCACCGGCAGGGGCTGTGCCCCGGCCGAAGACGCGCCCATCACCGCCGCCACCGGCGCGGCGGCGGCCGCGCCCGACGTCTTTAAGACCTCGCGGCGCGACCATTTCCCGAACAAAGCCATGCCAACCTCCCCCCCGCCGGTTGTCCGGCTTTTCTAGATATAGGCGATCATGTCGATTTCGATCAGCGACCCGCCCGGAATGCCTCCGGCGGGCGCGGTGGTGGTGCGGACCGGCGGAACATCGCCCCAGCCATAGGCGCGATAGACCGCGTTCATGCGGTCGTAATCCTGCAGATCGTGCAGGAAGACGGTGACCTTGAGCACCTTCTGCAACGACGATCCGGCATCGTTCAGATTCTTGCTCAACTCGTCCAGCACCGTCTTGGTATGCTCCTCGATGGTGCCTTTGTAGTGGGCGCCCACGCCCGACAGGAACAGCATGTTGCCGTAGGCGACGGCGCGCGAATACATGGGCGGGCGGTCCGGCTTGGGACTGGGCGCCGGATAGGGCGAGCGCTTCTCCAGTTTCGCGGGCTGGGCGGCGGTTTCCTTGGCCAGCAGGGCGCCGCCCGCGGCGATGGCGGCGGCCTTGGCGCCATTGGCCAGAAGGCCGCGGCGGGATTTCCTGTCCATGAAACTGCTCCCCTCGATATTGTTTTTGTACTGTTATTGAGGCCAACGCCCCTGCCCCGTTCCGCGAAGGCTAACACAAAGCGCCGGGGGCGGAAGGGCCGATTGCCACCGAAACCCGGTTGATCCGTTAGCGTGTCATGGCTGGCTTTCGCGCGCTGCTTCGCAACACCCCGGCGGGTCTGTATTGCCCGCCGGGCGACTTTTATATCGACCCGGTGCGGCCGGTGGCCCGGGCCGTTATCACCCACGGCCATGCCGACCATGCCCGCAGCGGCCATGGCGCGGTGCTGGCCACGCCCCAGACCCTGGCGATCATGACCGCGCGTTATGGCGCGGATTTCGCGGCCGCGGCCGAGCCCGCGCCCTATGGCCAGGCGGTTTCCCGCGACGGCGTGACGGTGACGCTGGCGCCTGCCGGGCACGTATTGGGTTCGGCCCAGGCGGTGCTGGAATGGAAGGGCGTCACCGCCGTGGTATCGGGCGACTACAAGCGCCGCCCCGACCCCACCTGCCGGCCCTTCGAGCCGGTGCGCTGCCAGCTGTTCGTCACCGAAGCCACCTTCGGCCTGCCGGTCTTCCGCTTTCCCGACGCCAGCGATGAAGTCGCCCGGCTGATGAAATCGGTGGCGCTGTTTCCGGAACGGACCCATCTGGTGGGCGCCTATGCGCTGGGCAAGGCGCAGCGCATCATCGCCCTGCTGCGCGCGGCGGGCTATGAGCGCACCATCTACGCGCATGGCGCCTTGGCCGGGATCAATGCGCTGTACCAGGCCCAGGGCGTGGCGCTGGGCGACATCGCGCCCGCCACCGGTCCGGACCGCGCCAGCCTTGCAGGCGAGATCGTCATCGCCCCGCCATCGGCCATCGCCGACAAATGGTCGCGCCGCTTCGCCGATCCCATCCCCGCCTTCGCTTCCGGCTGGATGCGGGTGCGCGCCCGCGCCCGCCAGCGCCATGTCGAACTGCCGCTGGTGATCTCCGACCATGCCGACTGGGACGAACTGACCGGCACACTGACCGAACTGACGCCGGAGGAAGTCTGGATCACCCATGGCGCGGAGGATGCGCTGCTGCGCTGGTCGGCGTTGCAGGGCATCCAGGCCCGCGCCCTGGAAATCGCCGGTTATGCCGACGAGGACGATTGATGCGCGCCTTTGCCCGCCTGCTGGACCAGCTTTCCTTCACCCCCTCGCGCAACGCCAAGCTGACATTGCTGCGCGATTACCTGTCGTCCGCGCCCGATCCCGAGCGCGGCTGGGCGCTGGCGGCGCTGACCGGCGCCCTGCGCTTTGACGCCGCCAAGCCCGGCTTCATCCGCAAGGCGGCGGAGGCGCGGATGGACCCGCAGCTGTTCGCCCTGTCCTATGATTTCGTCGGCGACCTGGCAGAGACGGTGGCGCTGGTCTGGCCCGGCGGCGCGGGCGCCGATCGTGAACCGGACCTGCCCGAAGTGGTGGACGCCTTGCGCGGCGCGTCGCGCCACCAGGTGCCGCGATTGCTGGAGCGCTGGCTGGATGCGCTGGACCCGACCGGCCGCTGGGCGCTTTTGAAGCTGCTGACCGGCGGCCTGCGGGTGGGCGTTTCGGCCCGGCTGACCAAGCAGGCGCTGGCGGGGCTGGGCCAACAGCCGGTCGCGGCGATCGAGGAGGTCTGGCACGGACAGGAACCGCCCTATGACGACCTGTTCGCCTGGCTGGAAGGACGCAGCGACCGGCCCGGCAGCGATACCCCCGCCCGCTTCCGCCCGGTGATGCTGGCCCAGGCGCTGGACGAGGC
>CALDFO010000016.1 GCA_937942205.1 uncultured Alphaproteobacteria bacterium | reverse complement strand
TCATCACCTGCGAGGACGCCGCCGAACTCCAGCTCCAGCAGCCGCATGTGGTGCGCCTGGAAACCCGCCCCCCCAACCTGGAAGGGCAGGGCCAGATCACCATGCGCGACCTGGTCCGCAACTGTCTGCGTATGCGCCCCGAGCGCATCATCGTGGGCGAGGTGCGCGGCCCGGAAGCCTTCGACCTGCTCCAGGCCATGAACACCGGCCATGACGGCTCGATGGGCACGCTGCACGCCAACTCGCCGCGCGAGGCCATGAGCCGCCTGGAATCCATGATCACCATGGGCGGCTTCGCCCTGCCGATGAAGACCATCCGCGAGATGATCGTGGGCTCGATCGACGTCATCATCCAGGCCGAGCGTATGCGCGACGGCTCGCGCCGCATCACCAAGATCACCGAAGTGATCGGCACCGAGGGCGAGGTGGTCATCACCCAGGACCTGGTCACCTATGAGATCCAGGGCGAGGACGAGACCGGCCGCCTCAAGGGCAAGCATATGGGCACCGGCATCGTGCGGCCCAATTTCTGGGAGCGCGCCCGCTACTACAATCTGGAAAAAGAACTCTCCGACGCCCTGGACAAGGTCAATCAATGATCGTGCTGGTCGGTATTCTGTTCGCGCTCGCCCTTGGCGGTGTCGCGTTCGCCCTGACCGGCGGCGACGAGAAGGCCAGGAAGCGCATGACCGCGGTGGTCAAGCCCGCCGCCGGGCGCCGCGCCCCCAACAGCGCCCAGGAAGCCGCCCAGAAGCGCAAGAACGTCGCGGCCATGCTCAAGGACGTGGAAAAGAACCGCGCCGCGAAGAAAGAACGGCCCACCATGCGCCGCCGCCTGGAGCAGGCGGGCTTTCCCAAGACCAGCCCCCGCAGTTTCTGGATGATCTGCGGCATCGTCGCCGCCCTGACCGCCGCGATCTGCATCCTGACCCGCCAGTCCCTGCTGGTGACGGGCCTGGCGGTTTTCGTGATGGGGCTGGGCCTGCCGCGCTGGGTGCTGAACTTCCTGGCCGCCCGGCGCAAAAAGAAATTCACCGAGCATTTCGCCAACGCCATCGACGTGATCGTGCGGTCGGTCAAGTCGGGCCTGCCCACCAACGAGGCGCTGCGGATCGTGGCGCGCGAAGCGCCCGATCCGGTGGGACCGGAGTTCCACAATCTGGTGGAAAGCCTGAAGGTGGGCGTGACCCTGGAACAGGGCCTCAAGCGGATGCACGACTCCATGCCCACCGCGGAGGTGGGCTTTTTCGCCATCGTGATGGCGATCCAGGCCAAGTCGGGCGGCAACCTGTCCGAGGCGCTGGGCAACCTGGCCTTCGTCCTGCGCGACCGCAAGCGCCTGCAAGGCAAGATCAAGGCGATGTCCTCCGAGGCCAAGGCCAGCGCCATGATCATCGGCTCGCTGCCGCCCGGCGTGATGGCCATCGTCTATATGACCGCGCCCAAATACATCGCGCTGCTCTTCACCGAGCGCGCCGGCAACCTGATGCTGGCGGTCTGCCTGGTCTGGATGAGCATCGGCATCCTGACGATGCGCAAGATGATCAACTTCCAGCATTAGGGGCCGTGCGATGAACTGGATGTCCCTGCTGTTCGACAAGAGCTTCCTGATCACCGCCGCGGTGGCGGTGCTGTCCTTCGCCACGGTGGTGACGCTGGGCATCCCCATGCTGGAAGGCCGGGGACTGGACGACCGCCTCAAATCGGTGTCGCGCCGCCGCGAGGAATTGCGCGCCCGCCATCACGCCGCCCTCAACGCCAAGCGCGGCTCCCTGCGGGCCGAGCCGGTGTCCTACATGAAGGCGACGCTGGACCGGCTCAAGCTGGGCAACCTGCTGGAAGGCGAGAACAGCCGCGAAAAGCTGGCCACCGCCGGTTATCGCGGCCAGGCGCCGCTGATCACCTTCATGTTCTTCCGCTTCGTGATGCCCTTCATCGTGTTCGGCGTCGCGCTGTTCTACCTGTTCGTGGTGCTGCACCTGGACTGGCCGGTGATCCAGAAGCTGGGCGTGGCCTTTGCCGGGGCGCTGCTGGGCTTCTACCTGCCGGACATCTTCGTGGGCAACATGATCCAGCGCCGCCAGCAGTCCATCATGCGCGCCTTTCCCGACGCGCTGGACCTGATGCTGATCTGCGTGGAATCGGGCATGTCCATCGAGATCGCCTTCCAGCGCGTCTCCAGCGAGATCGGCAGCCAGTCCGCCGAACTGGCCGAGGAGCTGTCGCTCACCACCGCCGAACTCAGCTACCTGCCGGACCGCCGCCAGGCCTTCGACAATCTCGCCAGGCGTTGCGGCCATGCCGGGGTCAAGGCGGTCGCCACCGCCCTGAACCAGGCCGAGAAATACGGCACCCCGATGGGCACCGCCCTGCGCGTCGCCGCCAATGAAAACCGCGAAGCCCGGATGCAGGAGGCCGAACGCAAGGCCGCCTCGCTGCCCGCCAAGCTGACCGTGCCGATGATCATCTTCTTCCTGCCCTGCCTGTTCATCGTGATCATGGGGCCGGCTGTTATCCAGATCAAAGCCATGATGTAACCCGGCGCGGTTCTTTTGCGTCGTGCGTTCGTCGCGCCTTCGCTTGTGTACGTCATGTACACGGCGCTCGACGCTCCCGCCTCGCTGTGCTCGGCCAGCGCCAGCTTTTCTAATTCGCTTCGCTCATAAGAAAAGCTAGGCGTCCTCACGCCACAAAATTCCTCGCGCCGAATGCGGCGCGACGTTCTGCAATTTAAAAAGGCCCGGAGAGCATCCGGGGGGTAAAGAGCAACAACAGCGACTTTACATTGCCCCCCAGACCAAGAATTTGGTCTGGGGGGCTTTTTTCAATAGTGGTTTTACCAGGTAGGTATGTAGGGGCTTTGCATCAACGCGCGTGTGGCGATCTTCTATGCCCTGGATCTGCTACTTCTTGCCGCCGTGTTACTGTTCCTGCTCTTCGCTGAGGGCAAGACCGAGAATGCTTCAGCTCCCCAGCGTCCGCCTGCTGTACGAACAGAAATCCCAACAGTTAGTAGTTCGAGCAGCGTATAGCGGCAGAGCTATATACTAAAACCCGACACGAACGAGAATTTCCGTGGCAGCCGCACGGGACGCCTTCTTCCCGCCAATAGTGCTTCGGCGGGTCAACTCAACAATCTCTCCGACGCCTCGGTAGAGGTCGAGCACCGAGTAATGGTCAGCATTACTAACCGCTACCAACACTCCGCGATCACCCGCGCGCTTTACGCACGAAGCTAACCTTTCTTGATCGCCCCACGAGAAGAGGTTCTCATTGTACTTCACGAACCCGTTGTTGTTATGTTTGACGGTGTAGGGCGGATCCACATAAACAAAATCGCCTTCTTCAGCCAAATCGATAACACTTTCAAAGTCTGCGACTAGCAGCGTTGCCTTCGCAAAAAGCTTTGCGACTGCTCCAAAATTATCGGTCGAAAGAAGAACGTCTTCCTTGCTACCCTTTGGAACGTTGAACTCACCAAGCTTGTTCACTCGATACAAACCGTTGTAGCAGGCTCGATTCATGTACAGGAACCAGGCGGCACGGGCGAAACGGCCTTGTGGGGGATTGGCCCGCAAAGTGTAATAGTACTCCTCGCCGTGATGTTCGCTGTGGATCCGTAACCAGCGATAAACAGATTGCCAGTCTTCGGCTAAGGCCGAATACATTTCGATCAAATTCTTGTTGGCGTCAGAAAGCACTGCATCCGGAGGCTCCAGATGCAGGAAAACCGAAGCTCCGCCTAGAAACGGTTCGAAGTACCTATTGAATTCTGCCGGAAGCAAATCGTCGTAGGTATTCGTGAGCCAGCGTTTGCCACCGGCCCACTTAACTGGTGAAGATACCGTTTGCGAACTTTCGCTCATATGAGACGCTGCCTGAGTTCTGCTTCAAGAAATTTCAGCAAGTCCACATCGTCTTCCGAATATGTTCTGCCAAATGGATGAGCGTATATTTTCCGGACTTCGTTGAATTGGTCGAGCCAAGCTACATACTTAGCCAGGCCCTTAGGCTGACTATCTAGTTTAATGCTTAGCGACTCCTTGAAGAGCGGCCAGTTCTCGCTAGCCTCTGCAATCTTCTTTAGCTCGACAATGTCTAGGTAGGTCTCTAGCGGTTTGGGGCCCGCTGGATCGTCCAGGGATTTTTCGTAGGCGCGCTTTTTAATTTCTTTGTTCTTAACACCAAGCTCAAAAAACTTCTCGCCATAGGACTCGCGAAGCTTCCTGACAATAAAGGCATGAACGGAGTCGCTGATCCATGCCACCTGTTTGTCGCAAGCATCCTTCAGCTCCTTGTTCGTGCCTGCCAAATGATCCTTAAGGCCCTCAGGATCGAAATCCTTGTGCTTGAGCTGAATGAGTTCTGCGGCTTTGTAAAAATAGCGGGCCGGGCCACCGGAACCGAACGGAACGTAGAACCGCTCTTTGAACTCTTCGTCCGTAGCGGTTTTCACGAAATCGAAGACAGGCTTTGCGAACGATACTATCGAGTCGCTTAGTTCCTCCGCGTCCAGTTCATGGGGGTCTATTCGTTGCTTGCCTTCAAGGTATCGAACGATTTCGCCACAGAGCCTGATGTGCGCTTGGATGGCCGGGTTATAGCAAAGTAGATGGGAGGAGCCTGCTTCCCACCTCGTAGGGTTGGCAGCGCGTAAGGCTGTGAAATAGCACGACAGGAAATCGCTGACGTTTTCCAGTGTTTTCTTATTTGTTCGTCCTGAAAGTGGGCCAGGCAAGTACTTTCCGTCCTTCTGCAATCGACGGCCTAGCAACCCACTTTTTGTGAGCGCCTGCTTGATTTGAGGAAGTGTAAGTACCTGTCCCGGCCCTGCTGGCATCCCAGGTGGGGCGAACTTGTCCTCGAATGGGCCTGCAACTTCATGTTGAAGTTGATCCAATGCGCGAGCCGCGATTGCCTGACCCGCTTCTTCCGGATCTTCAGAGTCCCACTTCAATTCGCCGTCGAGTTCGTCTAATAGGCGCTTCTGTACCTGCCGCTGTTCCTTATTGATGGTAGCGAATAGGTTTGCTTCAGTCGCAGCAGGAAGCTTCTCGAACGCTACGACCGGAATAATGGGGTCACCGGTCGTGTCGTCTACGAGGGCGGCCCCATAAAGACGGTGTTGTCCATCAATAATCCAGCAGCTCTTGTAGGTGTCTGGTAGGTAAAGGCTTCCAAAGCGCGTGTCACCGCTTTGATCCCTTCCGTGCTGTTCGAATCGAACATTCGAATGGAAGTTTATGAGGATGGAATTTGCGAAGTAGCCGCCAGCGTCTAGAAATGCGGCCACCGACTTGATGCGACGTGAACTTATGATGCGCTGATACGTGGGCGCGCCTGAGGGGTCTCTCAAATCTCTGTGATTCACAAATGAGCGCTTGAGCAGCTCCTTTGCGGGAATGGTGAAATAGTAAGCGGTGCGCCCACCCAATTTGAACTTGGAAGCAGGAACGCGACGATCCGCAAACAGCGGTATTTTTTGGCCAGCAAGAAACTCTGCTTCAAACTGATGTTTGGCTGCGGGGCCTAGGGTTTTCGCGATTTCTAGGAAATAGCGCAGCTCCTGTTCCCTCACCACATGGATCTGCTTTTCCTGCGCCCTAGTTAGATCGCTTTCAATCCAGCGGATGCGGGAAGTGACCATGCACCAGATGAACTTGCGATTTGTATCATGGCCAAGGTAAGCGCGAATTGCATTCGCGATGGGGCGTTTCAGTGAATCGAGATCAGAGAGTGCGGAAGAAAGTGTTTTCTTCTTCAGAGATTCAGCCGATTTGCACTCTGCTACAACGACCGTATTTTCGCCGATACCCAATACATCGATCTGCTTCGTGGCCTTTTTTCCATCGATGGTGACGGTGAGCCGAAAGTGACGCCCTACATTCAGCTTTTCAAAGCCTAGAAGGTAGAGCGTTGACCAGAAGCGGTTCTCAAGAACTTCGTCTGCGGACTTAGCTCGACGAAGTTTGATGCCAGTTTTGAGTTCTCTGTCGAGCTCCCAGCCATCTTGTTTGTATGGCTCGGCTACCGAAGTCGGTACTTTTACGTAATCGTAAGCCTTCTTACGCTTCGTATATTCCGCAATGCGTTCGGAGCGCTGGGATGCTAGCCGGTCTTCCGACAACGTTTCTGTTTGGTTTTGATTCCGCCCCATGGCGTTAAGTAATGCGAGAAATTGGAACTATTTCAAGCGGTGGTTGTACTTTTACGTGCCGCTCTGATCGATTTCGAGCAACGTCAGTGTGTAGCTTGTGCTTCTGCCGCCAAAGCCGGGCCTATGGCGTTTCCATCGCGGCCAAGGCGGCCAGAAGCGCAGAAGGCAGGGGTAAGGCAATGGCCTCGGACCGATTTCTCGATCCGAGGCCATGTCAAGCCGATGTCTTTCCTCTTTACCCCCCGGAGAGCATCCGGGCCTTTGGTCTTTTCGCGGGCGTTGTCTCAATAGGCGTTGGCGCTCATCCGCAGGGCCGGGATCACATCCTTGGGCTTGGCGGCGTCCGCGGTCTTGACCGGCGCGGCGGGCTTGGCCGCAGGCACGGGCTTGGGGGCTTCCGCCGTCTTGGCGGGCGCCGTTTTCACGGGCGCGGGTTTCGCCTCGGCGGCGGCTGCGGGCTTGGTGGGAGGCGTCTTCATGGCTTTGGCCAGGGCTTCGGCGCGGGCCTGTAGCGCCTGGGCCTGCGCCTCGGGGCTGTTGGGCGCAGCCTGGGCAATCTGTGGCGCGGGCTTCTTCTCTTCCGCCTTTATTTCCGCGGGAGCGGGCACGGCCTGTGGCGCGGCCTGCTGCGTCAGCGCGCGCGGCGCGCGGGTGGCGGCACGCGCCTTCACCGGACCGGCCAGCGGGTCCACCGGAACCTGCTGCATCACCACGCGCGGTTGCGCGGCCGGCAGCGCCTGGATCACCGGACCCGCGCCGGGCGCGGGATTGGGTGCGGCCACCGGAGACGGCAGGTTGACGAACGGCACACTCTGGGCCGGGCGCGCCGCCACCGGGATGGGTGGGGAAACGGGCGCGATGCGGGCCGGGGCCTGTTGCACCGGCGGCGCGGCTGCCGTGGCGACATGCGGGACCGGCGCGGCGACCGGCGCGCTGTGCGCGGCCGGTGTGGCGGCCGCCACCTGCGACGCGCCAGATGCCTGCGGCGCTCCAGATGCCTGCGGCGCTGGAGCCATCTCGCGCACCAGCGCGATATTGCGGGCGATCTTGGCGTCGCTGTTGCCGCCGGCGCTTTCGGCCCGGGCGGTCAGCGCGCGCGCGCCGTCGGGATCCTTGGCCAGCAGGCGCGACAGGGCATAGTTGCTCAAAATGCTGGCTTCGTTGGGGCGCAGCCGCAGCGCCGCCTCATAGGCGGTGCGCGCCAGGTCATGCTTGCCCAGCTGGTCCTGGGCCACGCCCATCGCCGAATAAAGAGTCCAGTCGCCGGGCCGCAATTGCTGGGCGCGGGTCAGGAAGTTGACCGCATCCTCGGCCCGGCCTTGCGCCGCCAGTGTCTTGCCATATTCGCTGACCACGCCCGGATCGTCCGACGCCACCATCATCAACTGCGACAGATGCCGGATGGCCTCGGGATAATTGCCCGCCAGGCGCAGCGCCTGGGCCTGGCGCACGCCATCCTCGACATTCTCGTTCATGGTCATGGCGGACTTTTCGGCGGCGGCTTTCTCGGCCGTCTTTGCCGAGTCCGTCTTGCCGCCGAACAGCGACCAGGCCTGGGCGGGCCCGGCCAGGCCGCCGGTCATCGCGGTGCAGCCCAGCAGCAGCACGACAAGGGACGGCGCGAAACGGGAAGCGGGCATGGGGGGTCTGCCTTTTCAGGGTCGTCACCGGACTCTGGCAGCCCCCCGGTCAACAAACCCTTAAGCATATTGGGCCGATATAGAGCGGGAGCAGGGCTGGTTAACGCCCCATCTCTGACGCAATGAAGGGTTAACATGTTCGGCATGTCCCAGCGTTTCGCCGCCATCGCCGCGCTTGTCGCCTTTGTGATCCTGGTGGTGGGCGCGCTGCTGACGGGCGGCAATCTGGGGCTGGCGGAATCGCCCCAGCGCATCTCCTTCCAGATCGCCACCGGTTCCACCGAGGGCATCTATTTCCCCGTGGGCCAGACCATGGCCGGGCTGATCAGCCATCCGCGCGGGGTGGGCCGCTGCGAAACCGCCACGGTCTGCGGTCCGGCCGGGGTGATCCTGTCGGCCCGCACCAGCGGCGGGGCGGCCGACAATCTGCGCGCCATCAATGACGGCCAGGGGGATTCCCGCCTCTCCCACGGCGATGTCATCGCCGCCGCCGTCAAGGGCCAGGGCGCCTTCCGCCGCGGCGGCCCCGCCGGTCATCTGCGGGTCATCACCTCGCTCTTCGCCGAGGATGTGCATCTGGTGGTGGCGGCGAAATCGAAAATCCACAGCGTGGCCGACCTGCGCGGCAAGCGGGTGATGCTGGGCAATCCGGGATCGGGCGCGGGCGTGACGGGCCGCGCCGTCCTGACGGCCTGGCGGCTATCGGAACGGTCGGTCCGGGTGGTGCCCGCCGGCGCGGGCAATGACGCCCAGCTTCTGCGCGACGGCAAGCTGGATGCGTTCTTCGCGGTGGCGGGCGTGCCGCTGGATTCGGTGCGCGCCCTGCTGGCCGACGGCACGGCGCGGCTGGTGCCGATCGACGGCGACGGCCGCGACCGGCTGATCCGCGCCGTGCCCCAGCTGGCCCCCGCCGTGATCGCCGCCAATGCCTATCCCGGCGCGCCTGCGGTTGAGACGGTGTCCACCCGCGCCTGGTGGGTGACGCGCGACAGCGAGCCCGAGGCGCTGGTCTATGGCATCACCCGCGCCCTGTTCAATCTGGCCAATCGCGGCGCGCTGACCGCCAGCCATCCCAGCGTCCGCAATTTCGGCCTGGCGGCGGCCACCGCCAACGCGCCCGCGCCCCTGCATCCGGGCGCGGCGCGCTTTTACCGGGAAGCGGGGATTCTTTCTAAGTAGGTTTGAACCCCCTCCGGCTTCAACTTCCGCTCGGCTCCCAAGAGGTCGGCTTCGCACGTTGAAGCCACCTCCCCTTCCGGCGTGCTGACGCACGCGAAGGGGAGGCGGACCTGCGCCAACCCCTCCATTGTCATTCCCGCGAAAGCGGGAATCCAACTTTCTTTCTTTTTATGACCCCCTCCGGCTTCAACTTCCGCTCGACTCCCAAGAGGTCGCCTTCGCACG
>CALDFO010000015.1 GCA_937942205.1 uncultured Alphaproteobacteria bacterium | reverse complement strand
CTGCTGCTGATGATCTTCGTGCGGCTGGACGCCTTTTCGCCGCCGCCCGCCGTCGCACATTTCGGCGGCGTGCCCGAAGTATCGCGCGGCGACCTGATGCGGCAGGTTCTGTATCTGGGCATCGCCGCCATGACCGGCCTGGTCGCGTTGCAGCGTTACGGCCTGCAGATGGCGCGCGCCGTTCCCCCCAGCATCGCCCTGCTGCTGATCTGGTGCCTGGCCAGCGCGCTGTGGGCGCCGCAGCCCGGCGTGGTGATCCGCCGCGCGGTACTGGAGATCATCATCGTGGTGTCGCTGCTGCTGAGTGTGCAGACGCTGGGGGCGCACCGCGCCTTCCAGGTCTGGCGCGTCCTGCTGGGCCTGATCCTTCTGGTGAACATCGCCTCCATTCCGCTGGTGGCCAACGCCCGGCATGGCGGCGACGAGATAGACACCGCCCTGATCGGCAACTGGCGCGGGCTTTACGGCCACAAGAACATCGCCGGTTCGGTCAGCGCCATGACGGTGATCGTCTATCTGTTCGCCCGTATCGGCCGCCACAACTGGATCGGCATCGGCGTGGCGGCGGCGGCCTTCGGCTTCCTGCTGATGACCCATTCCAAATCCAGCCTGGGCTTCCTGCTGATCGCGCTGATGGCGGGCCTGGCCTATCGCCTGAGCTGGCGCGACGGCCTCAGCCGGGCGATGCTGGTAACGGCGGTGGCGCTGCTGCTGGTGCTGCTGGGCGGGGCCGCCCTGCTGAGTTCGGACTCCCTGATGCGGCTGCTGTCCGATCCGGCCGAATTCACCGGCCGCTCCGCCATCTGGGCGGCGGAGCTGGCCTATATCGCCGATCATCCCCTGTTCGGCCACGGCTTCGGCACCTTTGCCGACAGCGGCAGCCTGTCGCCGCTCAACGGCTATGTCAGCGGCTGGGTCAACCAGGTCAGCCACGGCCATAACGGCTATCTGCAGGTGCTGGTCACCATCGGCGGCATCGGCTTCATCCTGGCCATGACCGGGCTGGTCATCACGCCGCTGCGCCGCTTCTGGGCGCTGGACCAGGACGGCGACGGCTTCAAGGCCATGCTGTTCGCCCTGTTCACCTTCCAGATCCTGCACAATGTGATGGAATCGGACTTCCTGGAAGGCGATGGCGTCACCTGGTCCAGCCTGGTGCTGGTGATCGGCGCCCTCAACAACCTTCACCGGGAGCGGTCATTAACGTCCCGGTAAGCCTCTCGTTAACCGCGCGCGGCCTAGACTGGCGGGATGACGGCCCCGGCCCCCTTCTTCAGCGTCATCATCCCGGTCTTCAACCGGGCCGAGGGCTTGCGCACCGCCATCGCCTCGGTGCTGGAACAGAGCTGCCGGGATTTGGAGATCGTGGTGGTCGATGACGGCTCCGCCGACGATCCCCGCGCCGTGGCGGACAGCTTTGCCGATCCGCGCATCCGTTTCTTCCGGCAGGACAATGCGGGAGGCGGCGCGGCGCGCAACACCGCCCTGGAAAAAGCGCGAGGCCGCTTCATCGCGCCCCTGGATTCCGACGACGTCTTCCTGCCGGGCCATCTGGAACGGATGCGCGCGCTGCTGGAGGGCACCACCGCCACCGTGGGCTATGCCCGCATCCTGGTGGACCGGGGGCAGGACCGCATCATCGTCAAGCCGCCCCGCGCCATCGCGCCGGACGAAGACATGGCGACCTATCTTCTGTGCGACCGGGGCTTCGTGCCCACCATCACCACCGTCGCGCCGCGCGACGCGGCCTGCCGCGTGCGCTATCACACCGATCTGCGCGCCGCCGAGGATACGGACTTCGCCATCCGCCTGGCCCTGGACGGCTGCCGCTTCCGCATGATCGCCGAGCCCGGCGCGGTGTGGAAAGACCTGGCCGATCCGAACCGCGCCTCGTCCGACCGCAACCGCGCCGCCTTCGGCGCCTGGCTGGAGGCGATGAAACCGCGCATTCCCGCCATCGCCTGGCATGGCGCGCGCGGCTGGGCCCTGGCCAAGATGGTGGCGCGCGACCAGCCCTTGCGGGCGCTGTATCTGTATTGCAACGCCGTGCTGCGCGGCTGCTATCGCCCGTCGCTGGCGGTGGTGGTGTTCCTGCAGATTTTCCTGGGGCGCGGCGGCTATCGCCTGGTGGCGGACCGCGCCATCTCCTGGCTGCAGCTCGGTCTGAAGGACCGCGACCGCAAGTCCGCCGCCACGCTGGAACGGGCGTGAAGCGGCGCACCTTCCTGGCCGCGTCGGCCGGCGCCGTCACAAGCGCGTTGACGGGCGCGCTGGGGCTTCCCGCGCGCGCCCAGCCGGACCGCAGCCTGCGCGACCTAGCCGAGGCCCGCGGCCTGGTGTTCGGTGCCGCCGCCGCCACCTACATGCTGGACCAGCCCGATTTCGTGCCGGTGCTGCGGCGTCAGGTGCGCCAGCTGGTGCCGGAATATGAAATGAAGCGGCAGTTTTTGGAGCCGCGGCGGGGCCGTTACGATTTTGCCGCGCTCGACAGACTGTTCGCCTTTGCCGCCGCCAGCCGCATGTCCATGCGCGGTCACCCGCTGGTCTGGTATGCCTCCAATCCCGACTGGCTGGAGCCGGCGCTGACGGCGCGGCGCGATGAAACGCTGCTGACCGGCCATATCCAGGCGGTGCTGGGGCGCTATCGCGGCCGCATGGCCTCGGTGGATGTGGTCAACGAGGCCATCGCGCCGGACGGCCGGGGCTTGCGGCCTTCGCCCTGGCTGTCCGCTTTTGGCCCCGGCTATCTGGACACCGCCTTCCATGCCGCCCGCGCCGCCGATCCGGCGGTGAAGCTGGTCTATAACGACTGGGGCTGCGAGCAGGGCGGCCCGGAAAATGACCGCTTCCGCGCCACGACGTTGAAACTGCTGGACGGCCTCTTGGCGCGGCGCGTGCCGGTGGATGCCCTGGGGCTTCAGGGTCATCTCAACGCCTTCCAGAACCGGGTGGATCAGCGCAAGCTGCGCCTGTTCCTGGATGAAGTGCGGGCACGGGGGCTGGCCATCCTGATCACCGAGCTGGATGTTTATGACGGCGACGGGCCGGCCGACATCGCGGCCCGCGACCGCGCCGTGGCCGACGAAACCCGCCGCTTCCTGGATGTGGCGCTGGACAATCCGGCGACGCGGGCGGTGCTGACCTGGTGCCTGTCGGACCGGCACATCGACCCGCCCGAGGAATGGCGGCTCAAGCTCACCGGCTTTCGCCACCGCAAGCTGCCCTATGACGCGCAGATGCGCAAAAAGCCCATGTGGGACGCGATCGCCCAGGCGTTCGCCGGACGCCGCGTCCCCTGAGGGATCAGGCGGCGGCGCGCTTTCTTTGCGCCGTCTTCAGGATATGGGCGGCGATGCGCGGGGCGGCATATTCGGCGCCCACCATGAAGCGCATCAGCGGCCCGAAGGCATTGGCGGCCAGGGGGCCGGTGGCATACAGGCCCGGCACCGAGGTTTCGAAATGATCCGACAGCTTGGGGGTGTGGATCACATGCGCGATCTCGCCACGCAGTCCGGCGTCCAAGAAGGGCAAACGGCGCAGGTCCGGGCGATAGCCGGTGGCGGCAATCACATGGTCGGCCGCGACTTCCACCGTCCTGCCGCCCTGGTCATGGGCGGTCAGCACCACCCGGCCCTGTTCGGCGCGGGCCGATTCCAGTTCATGGCCCAGATAGGTTCTGGCTTTCAGCTTGCCGCGCATGAACCAACCCGGCGCGGGGCCCAGATGGCGCTTGGTGGCGCGCAGCCGCATCGGCTCGGGCAGGCGGCGGAAGATACGCGGCAGGTTGGAGAAGAGAAAGGATTTCCAGCCCGGACCGATGCCGCTGGACGGATGGGTGATGGCGGCCAGCCAGGCAATCGCGTCGGGGTCCGGCACGCTGTGGTAGTGGATGACGGGGGCGCGGGCCAGCAACGAAACATCCACGCCCGCCTCCTGCGCGATCACCGCCATGTCCACGGCGGAGGAACCGGCGCCCAGGATCAGCAGCTTCTTGCCGGCAAAGGCGCCCATATCCTGATGGTCATAGGAATGGGACACCAGATCGGACGGCAGACCCGCCAGGGCATCCGGAATGTTGCGGAACCAGTTGATGCCGACGGTCAGCACCACCTTTTCGGCTTCCACCATCTCGCCGCTGTCCAGCGTGACCAGAAAACCGCGCGGCGACTGTTTCAGCGCGATGACCTGACGGTCTTCCAGCATCGACACATAGGTCTGCTGGAACCAGGCGGAATAATCCTGGAACACATCCAGCTTCACCGGAATGAAGACGTCGTCATATTCGACGCCCCGCTCGGCGCACCAGGACTTCAGGGTGGATTTGGGATCGGGCGAGGACAGGTTGGAGGCAAAGCCGTCCGACTTGAGCAACATGCCTTTGGGCATGTGCGCGCGCCAAGTCGTCAGCGGCGTTCCGAAGATGCGGAAATCGGCGCCCGCATGGGCCAGATGGGCGGCGAGCGACAGGCCGTAAGGCCCCGCCCCGATGATCGCGGTGTGGGTGAAGCTGGTCACGCTGGTCTCCGATTTTTTCAGAATGTCCCGCTTTGGGACGCGCCTGTATCGCGTGCGGCCACGCTAACACCGGAAATCTTCACCGATGGTTGACGGCCATGACATTATCGTCATGCCGTGTCTTTCACCGCGTCACGCCCTGTCCACTGACATCATGTCCACCCGCATCCTGCTCGTCACAAGTTTTACCTGGACCCGCGCCGACCGGCTGGCGGGCGGTTTCGCCGCGGCGGGCGCGCGGGTGGATGCGCTGTTTCCGCAAGGCCATCCGGTCGGTTCCTCGCGGCATCTGGAGCACGGCTTCGCCTGGCGCTCGCTGGCGCCGCTGGCCTGCCTGCGCGAGACGATCGCCCAAAGCCAACCCGATCTGGTGGTGCCGTGCGACGACCGCATCGCGCGGCATCTGGTGACGCTCCATGCCGAAGGCGGACCGGAACGCACCCTGCTGGCGCGTTCGCTGGGCGCGCCGGACCTCTATCCTCAGATGACGGCGCGCCGCGCCTTTCTGGATGCGGCCGCGCAAGCCGGCGCGGTGGTGGCGCCGATGGTTCCGGTAACCGCGCCGGCGGCGCTGGACGAGGCCATCGTGGCCATGGGACTGCCCATCGTGCTCAAGAGCGACCATAGCTGGGGCGGCGGCGGCGTCGCCGTCGCGCGGACGGAACAGGACGCCCGGGCCGCCTATGCCGCCCTGGCGCGGCCGCCGCAACGCTGGCGCGAGATGGTGCGGGCGGTGCGCCGCCGCGACGCCGCCCATCTGCGCGCGGCGATGGACCCGCAGACACCGGTGATCGGGGCGCAGCGTTTCATCACCGGCAGGCCCGCCACCACCTCGATGGCCTGCTGGCGGGGTGAGGTGATGGCCGCCCATCCTTTTGAGGTGTTGCAGACCCAGCAGGACAACGGCCCCGCCAGCGTTCTGGAACGGGTGACCTCCGCGCAGATGGACGCCGCCGCCCGCATCGTGGCGCGGCGCTTCGGCCTGTCGGGGCTGCATGGCCTGGACTATATGCGCGGCGCCGACGGCGTGACCCATCTGCTGGAGATCAATCCGCGCGCCACGCCCACCGCCCATCTGGCCTTCGGTCCCCAGCAGGATCCGTGCGGCGCGCTGCTGGCCGCGCTGGGTGAAAATCCCCTGCCGCGCCCGGCCATCACCGAACGCCGCATCGCCCTGTTTCCCCAGGAACTGACCCGCGATCCCCGGAGCCCCTGGCTGGCGGACGCCTTCCACGACATCCCTTGGGACGACCCCGAATCGGCGGTGGCCAGCCTGCCCGTGGGGCTGCGGCCGGACTGGCTGGAACAGGGGCTGGCCCATGCCGCCCGTCCCGCCCGCTGCGCCGCCAACGCCTATTAAGGCCATTGCCGCCGCCAAAGCCGCGTTTTTGGGGCCTTGGCGGGGCGGAGCCACCCCGGCGTTAACCATTCGTCAGGCAGCCGGGGTTAAAGGTTAAGACCTTGAGGGCCAGGGATTCGCGACGCGGATTCGCGCTGCCCGTCGTGGAAGGCTGCTCGCGCGTCATGTCTCCCTACCGGTCTCTCACCGCCCCTGCCCTGCGCGCCCCGGTCGCGACGCCCGGCCCCGCGGCCGAGGGATTTGAATTCGCCGACCTGCTGCGCCTGATAGAGGCCCGCCGCGCCCTGATCGCGCGCATCGCCATCGCCACCGTGCTGGTGGCCGTGGCCGCCGCGCTGGTGATGCCCACCGTCTGGTCCAGTTCGGCGGTGGTGATCCTGGATCCGCGCAAGAACAACGTCACCGACCTGTCGGCGGTGCTGAGTCAGTTGCCCACCGATCCGGCCTCGGTGCAGAACCAGATCCAGATCATCACCTCGCGCGAAGTCGCGGCGGCGGTGGTGGACCGGCTGAAGCTGTATGAAGACCCCGAATTCAATTCCGAGCTGGCGCCCACCGGCACCCGCGCGGTGCTGGGCGAGATGCTGCGCCTGGTCAATCCGCGCAACTGGTTCGCCAGGCCGCAATCGGCGCTGGCGGGCAACCGCGAGCATGTCGTCAATGCGCTGATGGCGCGCGTCTCGGCCGACGCGCAGGGCCTGTCCACCACCATCGCCATCACCGCCCGCTCCGGCGACGGCGCCAAGGCGGCCCAGATCGCCAATGCCGTGGCCGAAGCCTATGTGCGGTCCCAGGTCACCACCAAGGTCAACGCCACCGCCGAAACCGCCGACTGGCTCAACCAGCGTATGCAGGAACTGGCGGCGCAGCTTGAGGACCAGCAGGCGGCGGCGCAGCGCTATCGCGCCGAGAACAATATCTCCGACATCGGGCCGGGCAGTTCGCTGGTGGACCAGCAACTGGCCGCCATCAACGCCCAGATCGTGCAGGCCCGCTCCACCCTGGCGGAAAAGCAGGCGGTGCTGGACCGCATCAACACCTCCAATCCCGCCGATGTCGGCCAGATCGTGGCGTCGCAGACCATCATCCAGCTGCGCGCCCAGCAGGCCCAACTGCTCAGCGAGGAAGCCAGCCTGAACGCCAAGTATGGCGCGTTGCACCCCAAGATGCAGGCCATCCAGCAGCAGAAGCGCGACCTGGAGTTCAAGATCACCCAGGAAGTGAACCGCGCCGCCGCCTCGGCCAACAGCGATGTGCTGGTGGCCCGCGCCCATCTCAACTCGCTGATGGGCAGCCTGGCCGCCACCCAGCGCCAGGCCACCACCCAGAACATGGCGCGGGTGCAGCTGCAGGCGCTGGAATCCAACGCCAATTCCACGCGCCTTCAGTATGAGGATTTCGTCAAGCGGTTGCGCCAGACCCAGAACATGGACGAGGTGCAGACCCCCGAATCGCGCATCATCAGCCGTGCTCCCGTGCCCACCGGCCCCAGCGGCCCCAAGCGCGGCCTGATCGTGGGCGCCTCGATTCCCGTGGGCCTGCTGCTGGGCCTGCTGGCGGCGCTGGTGGCCGAGAAACTGGGGCCGATGATGCCGATGCGGGTCCCGGTGCGGGTCCCAATGCGGACCAATGGCGCCCCGCGCGGCCGCAAGACGCCCCCGCGCCCCGCCCCCATCGCTGTCTGGAGCGGCCCGCCCATCCTGGCGGACATCCAGGACAGCGCCGCCCTGCGCGCCGCCGATTTCGTGCTGGATTATCCCGGCAGCACCTATGCCCGCACCATGGCGGGGCTGGTGCGCCAACTGGAATCCAAGCCCGGCGCGGGCGCCGCCATCGTGGCGGTGACCTCGGCGGACAATGGCGAAAGCCGCAGCACCATCGCGGTCAGCCTGGCGCGCGCCGCCGCCAAGATGGGCAAGAAGGCCATCGTGGTGGATTGCACCCCCGCCCGAACCGCCAGCAAGACCATGAAGGCGCCGGTCAAGAACGGCATCTATGAAGTGCTGACCGGCGCGGTGCCCCTGAACAAGGCGCTGGCCAAGGATTCGCGCGGCGACGTCTATGTGCTGGGCGCGGCGCGGCGTCCGGCCAAGAGCGTGGTGATGTTCGCCTCCAAGCCGATGGCGCGGCTGGTTTCCATCCTGCGCGGCGGGGCCGATTTCGTGGTGCTGGATTGTGGCGCGGCGGGCGCCGGGCCCGAGGCGGCGGTGATCGCGCGGCTGGCCGACGCCACGGTGCTGGTGTCGCGCCGCCAGATGCTGCACAGCCCGCTGGTGGCCAATGCGGCGCGCATCCTGGAAAGCGCCAGGGCAGCCCCCATCGGAATCGTCATTACAAAGTAACGAAAGCACAGACCCTCCTCCCCCTTGTGCGCGCAGCGCACCCGAAGGGGGAGGTGGTTTCAGCGAGCGAGGCAATTGCGAGGGCGAGAGCCCGAGCAGCCGAGCGGAAGCTGAAACCGGAGGGGGTCAGAATTAACGCGGCAGTTCCGAACTACCCATCAGGAACTCATCCACGCCGCGGGCGCACTGGCGCCCTTCGCGGATCGCCCAGACCACCAGGGACTGTCCCCGCCGCATGTCGCCGCAGGCGAAAATCTTGGCCTTGCTGGTCCGGTAGCTGGTCACCGGCGCCTTGACGTTGCCGCGCCCGTCCAGTTCCACGCCCGCCTGCTCCACCAGACCCGCCTTGACCGGACCGACAAAGCCCATCGCCAGCAGCACCAGATCGGCCTTCAGCGTGAACTCGCTGCCCGGCACTTCGACCAGATTCATCTTGCCGCCGTCACCCAGCTTCCATTCCACCCGCACGCATTCCAGCGCGGTGATCCTGCCATCCTCACCGATGGCGCGCTTGGTCTGCACCGACCAGTCGCGCTCGCAGCCTTCCTGATGCGAGGACGAGGTCCGCAGCTTGAGCGGCCAGTCGGGCCAGACCAGCTGCTTATTCTCCTTCAGCGGGGGCTGCGGCATGATCTCGAACTGGGTGACGCTAGCCGCGCCATGCCGGTTGGAGGTGCCGACACAGTCCGAGCCGGTGTCGCCGCCGCCGATCACCACCACATGCTTGCCCTTGGCCGACAGGGTGCCCTTGGGCGCGGCCTTGGCTTCGGGATCGCCCGCCACCCGCTTGTTCTGCTGCACCAGAAAATCCATGGCGAAATGGATGCCGTCCAGTTCGCGGCCCGGCACCGGCAGGTCGCGCGGGGCCTCGGCGCCGCCCGCCATCACCACCGCGTCGTAATCGGCCAGCAGCATGTCCATCGAGACGGTGACACCCACCTCGACATTGGTGCGGAACACCACACCCTCGGCCTCCATCTGGCGC
>CALDFO010000014.1 GCA_937942205.1 uncultured Alphaproteobacteria bacterium | reverse complement strand
CCCAGCCGCACGGCGCAGAACAGGGCCGCCTCCAGCAGCAGGGCCGAGAGCAGGAACAGGTTCACCGGCCCCAGCGGTTCCACCAGCGTGCGGGTCAGCAGCGGCCCGGCCAGCGCCCCCAGCGAGCCGCCCGCCGCGATGAAGCCGTACAGCCGCTTGCCCTGGTCGCTGCGCCACAGATCGGCCAGGTAGGACCAGAACACCGACACCGCGAACAGGCTGAACACGGTCAGCCAGACAAAGAACACCTGATAGACCGCCTGTTGGCCGATCCCGAAGGTCAGCAACAGCCAGAAGACCAGGATGTTGGCCGCGAAAAAGTGATAGACCAGCGGGATCAGCCGCCGGCGCGGCAGCCGCGCCACCAGCCAGCCATAGAGCGGCGCGGCGGCCAGCATCACGAAGAAGGTGGCGGTGAACAGCCAGGGCAGGGCGCGGGTGCCGCCGGAGATTCCGGCATTGTCGCGCAGCGGCCGCAGGACGTAATAGGCGGCCAGGATCAGGAAGAAATAGGCGAAGGACCAGAGCAGTGCGCGGCGCTCGCCCGGCTTGACCGCCACCACCATCGCCAGAGCGCGATCCAGCATTTCCCTGCCCACCCTCATGTTGTTATGACGAAAGCCTAGCCTCGGCGCGCCGCTTGCGAAAGCCGGAAAGCCGCGCGATGTTTTGCGCAGCCCCGCCGGATTCGCCACAATTTGGGCGCTTTTCCTGCGGCTAGACGGAGAACCCCATGCACCAACGCAATCTGGTCGAGACGCTGCTGGAAGGGGTGCTGTTCAAATCGCGCTGGCTGCTGGCGCCCTTCTATCTGGGGCTGGTGCTGTCGCTGCTGCTGCTGCTGTCGGCCTTCCTGGCCGAATTGCTCCATGCGATGCCCCAGCTTTTCGACCTGGCGCATATCGACCCCGAGGAAGTGATCCTGGCGGTGCTGTCGCTGATCGACCTGTCGCTGGCGGGCAACCTGGTGGTGATCGTGATCTTTTCCGGCTACGAGAATTTCGTCTCCAAGATCAACACCGAGAATGCCGAGGACCGCCCCAGCTGGATGGGCACGCTGGATTTCTCGGGCCTCAAGATGAAGCTGATCGGCTCGATCGTGGCGATCAGCGCCATCTCGCTGCTGCGCGCCTTCATGACCCTGAGCGACAGCAATGCGCCGCTGGACGAGCGCAAGATGTACTGGATGCTGATCCTGCACCTGACCTTCGTGGGATCGGGCCTGATGTTCGCGGCGATGGATTATATCGGCAACCGTGCCGAGAAGCCGCAGGAGCATTAGCCGTGCCCGGCGGCGCAATTCTTGTCACCGGCGCCGCCCGGCGTCTGGGCCGCGCCATCGCGCTGGACCTGGCCGGAGCGGGCTGGAACGTGGCGGTGCATTACAACGGCTCGGCCGATGACGCGGAAAGCTGCGCCGCCCAGGCGCGCGCCAAGGGCGTGGCGGCCGTGGCGCTGCAGGCCGACCTGTCGCGCGAGGCCGAAACTGCGACGCTGGTGGAACGCGCGGCGCGGGCGCTGGGGCCGCTGACCGCGCTGGTCAATTCCGCCTCCCTGTTCGAGGAGGACGACTGGCAAAGCGCCACCCGCGAAAGCTGGGACGCCCATGTCGAAACCAACCTGCGCGCGCCCCTGGTCCTGTCCCAGGCGTTTGCCGCGCAACTGCCCGGCGGGCAGGACGGCGCCATCGTCAACCTGATCGACCAGCGGGTGCTCAAGCCGACGCCGCAATTCCTCTCCTACAGCCTCAGTAAGGCGGGGCTTTACTGGCTGACCACCACCCTGGCCCAGGGCATGGGCCCGCGCATCCGGGTCAATGCCGTGGGCCCCGGTCCCACCCTGCGCAACGCCCGCCAGTCCGAGGAGGACTTCGCCCGCCAGCGCATGGCCACCATTCTGGAACGCGGCGCCAATCCCGCCGACATCTGCGACGCGGTGCGCTATCTTCTGGAGGCCAAGGCCGTGACCGGCCAGATGATCGCGGTGGACGGCGGCCAGCACCTGGCCTGGCGCACCCCGGATGTGAGCGTGACCGAATGAGCAGGATCGAACTTCCCCGCATCGCCAGCGCCGCGCGCGGCATCCGCCATGTCTTCATCCGCAACCTGGAACTGCTGGCCAATATCGGGGTCTACGCCCGCGAGGAAGGCCGCCGCCAGCCGGTGCGGATCAATGTCGATCTGGCCACCGACGACATGGCCGACGCCCGGGACATGCTGGAGAATGTGGTGGACTATCACACCATCGAAAAGCGCATCCGCGCCATCATCGCCGAGGGCCATGTCAAGCTGGCCGAAACCCTGGCCGAGCGCATCGCCACCGCCTGTTTCGAGGATGCCCGCGTCCGCACCGTGCGGGTGCGGGTGGAAAAGCTCCACGCCCTGACCGGCGCCGAGGCGGTGGGCATCGAAATCGAGCGCGCCCGATAATATAGTAGGGCATGGAACTTCCCGGCGAACAGGGCCTGACTGGTGGACAGCCCCTGAAGGGCGCGCAGCGCATCACCGCCTATCTCAAGACCCTGCCCGACGCCCCCGGCGTCTACCGGATGCTGAACGCGGCGGGCGATGTGCTGTATGTCGGCAAGGCGCGCAGCCTGAAGAAGCGCGTCACCGCCTATGCCACCGGCCGCGTCCATAGCGAGCGCCTCACCCGCATGGTGGCCGAGACGGCGGAGATGGTGTTCGTCACCACCGCCAGCGAGACCGAGGCGCTGCTGCTGGAAAGCAACCTGATCAAGCGGCTCAAGCCCCGCTACAATGTCAGCTATCGTGACGACAAGAGCTTTCCCAATATCCTGTTGCGTGAGGACCATCCCTTTCCGCAGCTTCTCAAGCATCGCGGCGCCCGCACCACCAAGGGCGTCTATTTCGGCCCCTTTGCCAGCGCGGGCGCGGTCAACCGCACCCTGAACACGTTGCAGCGGGCCTTCCTGCTGCGCTCCTGCTCGGATTCGGTGTTCGACAGCCGCACCCGTCCCTGCCTGCTGTTCCAGATCAAACGGTGCAGCGCGCCCTGCGTGGACCGTATCGACCCGGCCGGCTATCACGCGCTGGTGAAGGAAGCCGAAGGCTTCCTGAAGGGCAAAAGCCAGGCGGTGCAGGACGCACTCAAGACCGAGATGACCGCCGCCTCGGACGCGCTGGATTTCGAGACCGCGGCGCGGCTGCGCGACCGGCTGAAGGCGATGAGCCACATCCAGTCCTCGCAGGGCGTCAATCCGTCCAGCTTCGAGGAAGCCGACCTGTTCGCCGCCCACAGCGAAGGCGGCCAGACCTGCATCCAGGTGTTCTTTTTCCGGGCCGGACAGAATTGGGGCAACCGGCCCTATTTCCCCCGCCATGACCGTGACCTGCCGCTGGCCGAAGTGCTGGAGAGTTTTGTGGGCCAGTTCTATGACGACCGCCCCGCCCCGCGCCTGATCCTGACCTCCGAGGCGCTGCCGGGCCGGGCGCTGTTGGCCGCGGCGCTGTCTTCGCGCGCGGGCTTGAAAGTGGAAATCGCCCAGCCCCTGCGCGGCGAAAAACGCGAGATCATGGACCGCGCCCTGGCCAATGCCCGCGAGCAATTGGGCCGCCGCCTGGCCGAAAACAGCGCCCAGACCCAGTTGCTGGAAGGGGTGGCCGATGTCTTCGGGCTGGACCAGCCGCCCCGCCGCATCGAGGTCTATGACAATTCCCACATCCAGGGCGCCCATGCCCTGGGGGCCTTCATCGTGGCCGGGCCGGACGGCTTCGAGAAAGCCCAGTACCGCAAGTTCAACATCAAGACCGCCGACCTGGCCCCCGGCGACGATTACGCCAT
>CALDFO010000013.1 GCA_937942205.1 uncultured Alphaproteobacteria bacterium | reverse complement strand
CGGCCTGCTGCTGATCTTCGACGAGATCCAGACCGGCGTCGGCCGCACCGGCAAGTTCTTCGCCCATGAATGGGTGGGGCTGACGCCCGACATCATGACGGTGGCCAAGGGCATCGGCGGCGGCTTCCCGCTGGGCGCGGTGCTGGCCACCGCCGAGGTGGCCGCCGCGATGGGCGCGGGCACCCATGGCACCACCTATGGCGGCAATCCGCTGGCCATGGCGGTGGGCAATGCGGCCATCGACATGGTTCTGTCGCCGGGCTTTCTTGAGCATGTCAACAAGATCGCCAATTACCTGCACCAGCAGCTTGGCGCCCTGGTGTCGGGTCATCCGGACCTGTTCGCGCAAGTGCGCGGGCAGGGACTGATGATCGGCCTCAAGATGAAGACGCCGTCCGCCGATTTCATCGCCGCCGCGCGGGCCAATGGCCTGATCGTGCTGCCGGCGGGCGACAATGTGGTGCGCCTGCTGCCGCCCCTGACGCTGAGCGAGGACGATGCCCGCACCGGCATGGAACTGCTGAACAAGACCGCATCGCAGCTCGATGCCGCCCGGAACGCCAAACAGGTAGCCGCCCAATGAATGCCCCGCTGAAGACCGTGCCCCGGCACTTTCTGGACCTGTCGGACCATGACAGCGCCACCCTGAAGGCGATCATCGCCGACGCCCGGCGGCGCAAGGCCGCCCGCACCGGTCTGCCCAAGGGCGCGCCCGACGCCGACCGCCCGCTGGACGGGCGCGTGCTGGCGATGATCTTCGACAAGCAGAGCACCCGCACCCGCATCTCCTTCGACATGGCGGCGCGGCAATTGGGCGGCAGCGCCCTGATGTTGACCGGCAACGAGATGCAGCTGGCCCGCGAGGAAACCATCGCCGACACGGCGCGGGTGATCTCGCGCTATGTCGATGCCGTGATGATCCGCCTCTTGGACCATGAGATGGTCGAGGATCTGGCCGCCAACGCCACCATCCCGGTGATCAACGGCCTGACCAAGTGGTCGCATCCCTGCCAGATCATGGCCGACATCCAGACCTTCGAGGAGCATCGCGGGTCCATCGCCGGCGCCACCGTGGCCTGGGTGGGCGACACCAACAATGTCCTGCACAGCTTCGTCCATGCGGCGGTGAAGTTCGGCTTCAAGCTCAAGGTCGCGTCGCCGCGCGAGTTCCCGCTGGACCCGGAAGTGCGCGACTGGGCCTCCACCAGCGATCTGGTCAGCTTCGGCACCGATCCGGAAGCGGCGGTGAAGGATGCCGATTGCGTCGTCACCGACACCTGGGTGTCGCTGGGCGACGACAACGCCACCAAGCGCCGCACCATCCTCAAGCCCTATCAGGTCAACCAGGCGCTGATGGGCCTGGCCGCCAGGGACGCGTTGTTCATGCACTGCCTGCCCGCCCATCGCGGCGAGGAGGTGGTGGATGCGGTGATCGACGGCCCCCAGTCGGTGGTGTTCGACGAGGCGGAAAACCGTCTCCATGCCCAGAAGGCGATCCTCGCTTGGGCCTTGAGCTAGGTTGAAATGCCTGCCGGGCAGGGCCATATAGCCCTTCATGCCTGACAAGATGGACCCCATCCCGTCGCCCTATGGCGACTTCGTATTGCCGTTCGACATCGCCAAGGCGGGCGTGCGCGGCCGCCTGGTGCGGCTGGACGCGGCTTCCGCCCGCGCCCTGACCGCTCATGCCCTGCCGGAAGCCGCCGCCCGCGTGGCGGGCGAAGCGGTGGCGCTGGGCGCGCTGCTGGGCACCGCCTTGAAGCTGGACGGCCGCCTGACCATTCAGACCAAGGGCGATGGCCCGCTGGATCTGGTCGCCGCCGATTATTATGGCGCGGACGAAATTCGCGCGCGCGGCGTGCGCGGCTATGCCCGCCTGGATGCCGACCGTTTCGCCGGGCTGGACGATACGGCCTTCGCCCGTCTGGCGGGCAGCGGCGTGATGGCGATCACCATTGAACCGCGCTCTGGTTTGCAGAGGGGCGGCGGCAAAACCTATCAGGGCATCGTGCAGCTTTCGCCCGATGGCATCGCCGCCAGCGCCGAAACCTATTTCGCTCAGTCCGAGCAATTGCCCACCGTCATCCGGCTGGCCGCCGCGCCGCTCTATGTGGCGGGCGATCCCATGCCGCACTGGCGCGCGGGCGGCATCATGCTGCAAATGACGCCAGAAAGCGCCAAGCAGGGCATCGAAACCAAATCCGACGATTGGGAACGGCTGTCGCTGCTGCTGCGGACGGTGGAGGACCTGGAACTGGTGGATACCAGTCTGGCCCCCGAAACCCTGCTCTGGCGGCTGTTCCACGAGGACGAAGTGCGGGTGCAGCCGCCGGAGCCGGTGACCTTCCGCTGTGACTGCGACAGCGCCCGCATCGTCACGGTGCTGCGCGGCTATGCGCCGGAAGAACGCCAGGGCCTGGCCGATGCCGACGGCATCATCCGGGCGCGGTGTGAGTTCTGCGGGAAGACACATGAAATCGGGCCTGATAGTCTTGCGTAGGTTGCTGCGTTGCCGCTCGCTTGGGCTCGCGGCGTTCGGCGCTCAAATCGGTCCACTGGACCGATTTGTCCCTTCGGGTCGCGCCTCACTCTGCGGAAAAACGCATGAAATCGGGCCGGAGGCGTTGTCGTGAGCAGGCTGGCGCGCGCCGCGGTCCATTTCGCCGCCCGCCGTGTCGCGCCGCGCCTTCTGGGCCGTTTCGGGCTGTTGCGTTTCCTGCCCAGCGGGCTTGTCGCCACGCTGCTGGCGGAAGCCGCGCTGCTGGCGGTCCGCGAATTGCGCGCCCGCCCCGAACTCAGGCGGACGCTTTGGCGATCACTCTCCGCAGGAAGACTTCGCAGGCTTGCAGTTCGCTGAGGGCGCAGAATTCGCGGGGCGGGTGCGCCTGTTCGATGGAGCCGGGACCGCAGCCCGCCGCCGGAATGCCGTAAGCCTGGAAATGCCCCGCCTCGGTGCCATAGGCCACCGCCTCGACGTGATTGGCGCCGGTCAGTTCCCGCGCCAGACGGATGGCGGGTGACTCCTCGTCCATCGCCAGCCCCGGATACCGGGCGTGCAGTTCGGTCCGCAGCGCCGCTTCGGGCGCGCGGCGGCGGTATTTGGGCAGGATTTCCGCTTCGGCGCGGGCGGCGACCCGCTCCACGATCTTTTGCGGATCGCGGTCGGGCAGGCAGCGATATTCCCAGGTCACTTCGGCCTCGCGCGCCAGGATGTTCACGGCGGTGCCGCCCCGGATCATGTTGGCCTGCACCGTGGATTGCGGCGGATCGAAGCGCGGGTCTTCATCGGCGCGCTGTTCCTCCCACACGCTGTCCAGCAGGGCGACGAACTCGCCCGCCATCATCACCGCGTTGGCGCCCTTTTCCGGGCCGCTGGAATGGGCCTCGCGGCCACAGCAGCGCGTCACCAGCTTGGCGCCGCCCTTGTGTGCGCCCACGATGCGCATCAGCGTCGGCTCGCCGATGATCGCCAGCGCGGGCTTGAGACCCTGCGCCCTGATGTCGTCCAGAAGGCCGGTGACGCCGACACAGCCCACCTCCTCGTCATAAGACAAGGCGAAATGGATCGGCCGTGCCAGCCGCGCGCGCGCGATCTCGGGCGCCAGACTCAGCGCCACGCCGATGAAACCCTTCATGTCGCAGGCGCCCCGGCCATAGAGAAGGCCGCCGCGCACTTCGGGCTGGAAGGGATCGGACGACCAGTCCTGCCCGTCCACCGGCACCACGTCGGTATGGCCGCTCAATACATAGCCGCCATCGGCGTCGGGGCCGAAGCTGGCGAACAGATTGGCCTTGCGCCCGGTGGCGTCGAAGGTGCGCCGGCAGCGCGCCCCGGATTTCTCCAGCAGGTCCTGGGCGAAGTCTATCAGCGCCAGATTGGAATCGCGGCTGGTGGTGTCGAACGCGATCAGCGCCTTTACCAGGTCGAGGGCGCCGGTCATGGCCTATCGGTCTTCGCGGCTGGTGGGGTTGCCGATGATGTTCAGGAATTCCCGCCGCGTGTCGGAATGGTCGCGGAAGGCCCCCAGCATGGTGGAGGTCCCCATCGCCGCGCCGGTCTTGTGCACGCCGCGCGTGGTCATGCACTGATGCCCCGCCTCGACCACCACCGCCACGCCCTTGGGCTGAAGCACCTTCTCGATGGTGTTGGCGATCTGGGCGTTCATCTTTTCCTGGACTTGAAGCCGGCGGGCATAGGCTTCGACCACCCGCGCCAGCTTGGAGATCCCCACCACGCGGTTGGTGGGCAGGTAGCCGACATGGGCGCGGCCGATGATCGGCGCCATGTGATGCTCGCAATGGCTTTCGAAACGGATGTCCTTGAGGATCACCATGTCGTCATAGCCTTCGATCTCCTCGAAGGTGCGGGCCAGATAGGCTTCCGGATCCCGGCCATAGCCGCTGAACCAGTCCTCGAAGGCGCGGGCGACGCGGGCGGGGGTGTCGCGCAGCCCCTCGCGGGTGGGGTCGTCCCCGGCCCAGCGCAACAGAGTATGGACGGCCTGTTCGGCCTCTTCGCGTGTCGGTCTGGTCATGGGAAAGTTTCGCCCGCGGCCGCGCCGGTTTCAACCCGCGGCCGGCACGGATCGGGAAAAAGAGCTAATGAATCTGACGATGCTCGTAGGGGCTTTCCAGCAGGAAGGCGGGGATTTCCGCTTCAAAGCTGCGGCCCGAGGCGCTCATCATCTGGTAATGGCCGCTCATGGTGCCCGAGGCCGTCTCCAGCGGGCAGCCGGAGGTGTACTGAAAGCACTCGCCCGGCGCGATGGTCGGCTGCGCCCCCACCACGCCCGCCCCGCGCACTTCCTGCACCCGGCCCATGCCGTCCATGATGTTCCAGTAACGCGACAGAAGCTGCACCGGCTCCTTGCCCTTGTTCTCGATCGTCACGGTATAGGACCAGACATAACGGTCGCCTTCGGGGTCCGACTGGTCGTCCAGATAGGACGGTTGGACGGACACACGGATGCGGTGGGTCTCGCGCTCGTACAGCAGCGCGTCCTCGGTCGGGGCAAAGGTTTCTGTGTCGAAGAACATGGCCAGACTATCTCGTTGCCAAATTATCCCGTTCCCGGCGTCCCCGCGCAAGCGGCAATTGGGCGCGGTTCTTTTTTTAGTTAACCCCCCTCCGGTTTCAACTTTCGCTCGGCTCCTAAGAAGTCGCCTTCGCACGTTGAAACCACCTCCCCCTTCTTGGCGCTTTGCGCCGAAGGGGGAGGCGGGGCTGTGCTGTTTTTGGGGCTGTGCTGTT
>CALDFO010000012.1 GCA_937942205.1 uncultured Alphaproteobacteria bacterium | reverse complement strand
CCCGCCGCAGCAAGGCGGCGCGGTCGGCCTGAGGCGCCGGGCGCAGCTTTTCCCCTTCCAGCCGCGCCAGGATGAAACGGTCCATCGGCTGGCGCACCCAGCCTGCATCGCGGACAGGGGGCAGCGGCTGCGGGCGCGGCGCGACAAAGGCCCAGTAATCCTGCCAGGCCGCGCCCTGCTCGATCCAGCGGCGCAGCAGGGCGATCTGCTCGGCTTTCAATGCCGGGCGATGCAGCGGCATACGGAATTCGGGATCGCTGCTGGTGATGCGCGCCATCAGTTCGGACTGGCGCGGACTTCCCGGCACCACGGTGGCGCGGCCCGAGCGACCCTTGCCCAACACCTGCTCGCGGTAGGAGAAAGAGACGTTGCCCGCCTGTTTCACCCCGCCGTGACAGCCGATGCAGTTGCTGTTGAGAATGGGACGGATATCGCGGTTGAAATCCACCAGATCGCGCTCTGCCTGCCGTGGCGCGCGCAACACCATGCCCGCCGCCACGATGCATGTCGCAGCGGCCAGGGCAATTCCCAGCACAAGACCGAACCGGCCTGGCTTCACGGCGATCTCCCGGCGGTCCGGCGTCGTTTTTTTGTTCCGCGACAGACATCGCGTGTGCCGGATCCTGACGCCAAGTTCACACGCTCGCTGTGAAATTGGCAAGCAATCCTGCTGATGCAGTGCAGCAACGCGGTTGCAAGGCGCGACTCGCGGCGACGCCGGATTTTTTTATGGCCCGCCCTGCGCTAGCCTCTTTCCAAAAAGGGCATGATCCGATGGGCGCGAACAAGACGATAGCGGCGGGACTGCTGCTGGGCGCGGTGTGCGGCGGCGCCTTGGCGCAGGACGCCGTGGACCCCGCCGAACTGGCGCGGATCATCGCCCGGCATCCGGCCTGGGCGGCATGGCTGGCCGATCCGGCGCTGGCGAAACTGACCCTGGCGGGCCCCAAACTACCCCATTCCCCCTGGCGCGTCGCCGATATCCGCCGCCCCCAGCCGCCGGCGGTGGACACCGGCACGGCCTGCGCCGGCAAGACACCCAACAATCCGCCCGGCGATGCCGATGTGCTGTTCGACGGCAAAGACCTGTCGCACTTCACCAGCGATCACATGGCGGAATGGAGCCTGGAGAATGGCGTCCTTGTCGCGGGCGGCCGGGTCTATAATTTCCTGCGCACCAGGCAGTCGTATGGCGATGCGCAGATTCACCTGGAATGGAAGACCCCGGCTCAACCCAATCCGCCGGTGAACCCGCAGCGGCGCGGCAACAGCGGTGTGTTCCCGATGGGGCTGTACGAGATTCAGATACTGGATTCCCACACGACCGATACCTATCCCGACGGCATGGCCGGCAGCATCTACAGCCAGACACCGCCGCTGGTGAACGCCACCCGCCCGCCCGGCGTCTGGCAATGTTATGATATCATCTTCCGCGCGCCGCGCTTCGACGGCGAGAAGGTCGTGTCACCCGCCCGCGTCACCGCCTTTCTGAATGGCGTGCTGGTGCAGGACGACACCGCGCTGATCGGCGCGACGGTGCATGGCAAGGTGGCCGCGTATGCGCCCCATGCCGCCGAACTGCCCTTGGCGATCCAGGATCACGGCAATCCCGAAAGCCGCGTCGCCTTCCGCAATATCTGGGTGCGCCGCCTCAGCCCGCGCTGACCGGCTTGATCCCGATCCTGGCCAACCCCAGATTGAGATGCGCCAGCGCCTCGTCGGTGGGACCGGGATAGTCCCCGGCGATGGGCGTGTTGCCCAGATAACCGATATCGGCCATGCCTTCGGGCAACGAATAAAAGCCGCCCAGCATCAAGGCGCGCAGCCGCGCGAAGAACTGCGCCGGTTTGGCGTAATCGGGCGCGATGCGGTCCTTCCAGGCAATGGCGTCGAAGATAGCGCGGCGCGTGGCGTCATCCACCTGGGTGAAATCCTTGCCCGCGCGGCGGCGGCTTTCCGCATCCAGCCAGGCCAGGCCCGACAGGACCGTCACACGATCCTCGCGCTGCTGCGGATAGGGGGCGCTGATCCATTCGTCGATGAAGGCGTCGATCGGCAGCGAGTCGGCGGAAGGCGAGCGCCCATCGGCGGGCAGGATCAGCCCGGCGGCGAGGCGCAATTGCCGCCGCCGGTGCGGCTTCAGCGTTAGCGGCCAGGGAACGCTGGGTTCGGTCAGTTTGGCGTCCTTGCCATAGCCGCGCGCCTTGAGCGGCGTCAGCACCATGTCGCGCCAGGGGCTGGCCCCGGCAATGGCCGCATTGGGCGCGCCTTGCGCTTGGCCTGCCAGATAGGGACTGGCGGCGGCCGCCGCCATCCAGGCCAGGGTGTCGCGCCGCGAAATCGCCGTCATCAGACTTCTCCCTTGCGCAGGCGGTCCGCCAGCCTGTCCATGCTGCGCCAGGCCAGCGCCATCAGGGTGAGGGTCGGATTCTTGTGCGCGGCGGCGGGAAAAACGCTGCCGTCGGTGATCACCAGATTGTCCACGTCCCA
>CALDFO010000011.1 GCA_937942205.1 uncultured Alphaproteobacteria bacterium | reverse complement strand
CAGAATTTTCGCGGCGACCCCCGCGCCACCCTGGAAGGCCCCACCACCGCTCTGACACTCGCCGCCCATGCCGACATGACGGACACCGACGGCACACCGCTGACCACCGATGCCCGCGCCCTGCTCGATCTGGCGCGCGCGCGTGTGACCCTCAGCAGCCTGTCCGCGAACTGGCGCGGCGTGCCGCTGTCCCTGCAAGCGCCCGCCACCGTGTCCTATGCGGACGGATTGGCGGTGGACCGGCTGGAGGCGAAGCTGGGCAAGGGCACGCTGACGGCAGGCGGCCGCATCCTGCCGAAACTGTCGCTGACGGCGGCGGCGCGCGATCTGGCGCTGGAGGATTTTCGCGCCTTCGCACCCGGACTGGGCGCGCGCGGCACGCTGTCGGCCAGCGTCGAGCTGTCGGGCACACTGGCGGCGCCGGACGGCAACATCACCCTGGAAGGGCGCGGCCTGCGCGCCGCTTTCTCCAGCCGCGCCATGCCCGCCGCCGACCTGGATGCCCGCCTGCAACTGGCGGACGGTCAGGCGGCGGTCACCGCCACCCTCATGGCGGGCGACAAGGCGAACCTGACGATCAAGGGTAGCGCACCGCTTTCCAACCAAGGTCTGCTGGCGCTGCATACCGGCGGCAAGGCCGATCTGGCGCTGCTCGATCCGCTGCTGGCGGCGGAGGGACGGCGGGCGCGCGGCACGCTGGCCTTCGAGGCCGATATCGCGGGCACTCTGTCCGAACCCCGCGTCACCGGCAGCGGCACCCTGGCCAATGGCGAGTTTCAGGATCACGCCCGCGGCCTGCGGGTCACCGACATCGCCGCCACCCTCCGCGCCGACGGCACCCGCGTCACCCTCGCCAGCCTGACCGGCCGCGCCGGACCCGGCACCATCGCCGCCAGCGGCAGCGTCAATCTCGCCGGGCCGGACCTGCCGGTGGAAATCACCATGGAGGCCCGCAACGCCCGGCCCATTGTCAGCGATCTGATCACCGCCACCCTGTCGGGCAACCTCAAGCTGACCGGCGCGTTGCGCGCGCTGACCACCCTGTCCGGCCGGGTGCGGGTGACCGGCGGCGAAATCAACCTGCCGGAGAACTTTCCCCCCGAAGTGGCGGTGCTGAATGTGCGGCGACGCGGCCAACCGGCGCCGCCGCCGCCCGCGCCGCAGGGCCGCATGGCGCTGGACCTGGATGTGCAGACCCAGGGGCCGATCTTCGTGCGCGGCCATGGCGTCGATGCGGAGATGGGCGGCGCGCTGCGGATCACCGGCCTGGGCACCGCGCCGGTGGTGGGCGGCGGCCTGAAGATGGTGCGCGGCAGCTACAATGTGGCGGGGCAGCGGCTGGACTTCACCACCGGCAATGTCCGCTTCGACGGCATGGGACTGCGCGGCCGGATCGATCCCATCCTGGATTTCGTGGCCCAGACGGTATCGGGCGGCGTCACCGCCACCCTGACCGTGGGCGGCTATGCCTCCGCGCCCAGGATCACCCTGTCCAGCAGCCCGTCCCTGCCGCAGGACGAAGTGGTGGCGCATCTGCTGTTCCAGCAGAGCGTCAAACAGCTCACGCCGCTGCAACTGGCCAGCATCGCCCAGGCGGCCGCGGCGATGGGCGGCATCGGCGGCGGCTTCAACCCGCTGGGCACGGTGCGCCGCACCCTGGGACTGGACCGGCTGTCGGTGGGCAGCTCCAATGGCGGCGCCACCGGCAGCGAAAGCCAGACCACGGTCGAGGCCGGGCGCTATGTGGCGCGCAACGTCTATGTCGGGGTCAAGCAGAACCTGTCGGGCGGCACCCAGACGCAGGTGCAGGTGGACATCACCCGCCGCCTCAAGGCCCAGGCGACCGTCAGCGCGGGCACCACGACGACCACCCAGGGCAGCAAGGGGCTGCAGGACAACGGTTCCAGCGTCGGCCTCAGCTACCTGTTCGAATATTAGGCGGCTAGATGACGCCCAGGGCCTGCATCGCCTCGGCCACGCGGACAAAGCCGGTGACATTGGCGCCCAGGACATAGTCGCCGGGGGCGCCATATTCCTCGGCGGTCTGGGCGCAGCTGTCATGGATGCGCCGCATGATCGCCGCCAGGCGGGCCTCGGTCTCCTCGAAGGTCCAGCTGTCGCGCGAGGCGTTCTGCTGCATCTCCAGCGCCGAGGTCGCCACGCCGCCCGCATTCGCCGCCTTGGCCGGCCCGAACAGCACGCCCGCCGACTGGAACAGCTTCACCGCTTCGGGGGTGCAGGGCATGTTGGCGCCCTCGCCCACCGCGATCACGCCGCCCTGGA
>CALDFO010000010.1 GCA_937942205.1 uncultured Alphaproteobacteria bacterium | reverse complement strand
AAGCCCTTGCCGCGCAGGGCGTCATAGTTGATGCGGCCCTTGTAATCCTCCAGCGTGCCATGGCCCACGGCATGGGCGACGATGGCGTCGATCTCGGCCGGGGCATAGCCCAGATTGGCCAGCGCCTCGGGCACGCAGCGGTTGATGATCTTGAAATAGCCGCCGCCCGCCAGGGTCTTGAACTTGACCAACGCGAAATCCGGCTCGACGCCCGTGGTGTCGCAATCCATCACCAGGCCGATGGTGCCGGTGGGCGCGATCACCGTGGCCTGGGCGTTGCGGAAGCCATGCTCCTTGCCCAGCTTGAGGGCGTTGTCCCAGGCGCGCCTGGCGGCTTCGGCCAGGTCGTTGTCATTGATCGCCTTGAGGTCCAGCGGCACGGGCAGGGTGGCGAGCTTTTCATAGCCCTTTTCCTCGCCATGCGCGGCGCGGCGATGGTTGCGGATCACCCGCAGCATCGCGTCCTTGTTGGCGGCATATTCGGGGAACGACCCCAGTTCGCCCGCCATCTCGGCGCTGGCGGCGTAGGAAGCGCCGGTCATCAGCGCGGCGATGGCGCCCGCGATGGCGCGGCCCTCGCGGCTGTCATAAGGCACGCCCGCGCTCATCAGCAGGCCGCCGATATTGGCGAAGCCCAGGCCCAGAGTGCGATAGTCATAGGACAGCTGCGCGATTTCCTTGCTGGGGAACTGGGCCATCAGCACCGAGATTTCCAGCACCATCGTCCACAGCCGCACGGCATGTTCGAAACCTTCAACATCGAAGGTCTTGACCCCGTCACCTTTGCGGAAGGCCATCAGGTTCAGCGAGGCCAGGTTGCAGGCGGTGTCGTCCAGGAACATGTATTCGCTGCACGGATTGGAGGCGCGGATTTCGCCGCCCGCCGGGCAGGTGTGCCAGTCATTGATGCTGGTGTGGAACTGGATGCCGGGATCGGCGCAGGCCCAGGCGGCATAGGAAATCTTGTCCCACAAGGCGCGGGCCTTGACGGTGCGCGCGATCTTGCCGTTGCCGCGATTGTTCAGGTGCCAGTCGCCGTCCTCCAGCACCGCCTTGAGGAACTCGTCGGTGACGCGGACCGAATTGTTGGAATTCTGTCCGGCGACCGAGCTGTAGGCCTCGCTGTCCCAGTCGGTGTCATAGGTGCGGAAGTCGATGTCGGTGAAGCCCTGGCGCGCGAAGCTGATGACGCGCTCCACCAGGCTGTCGGGGATCATGCTCTTGCGCGCGGCGCGGATTTCGCGGCGCAGGGCAGGGTTCTTCTGCGGGTCGTAGCAGTCGCCGCCCGATCCCGCGCAGTTGACGCAGGCCCGCAGCACCGCCTTGAGGTGTTTCTCCGCCAGCTTGGAACCGGCCACCAGGGCGGCGACCTTCTGTTCCTCGATCACCTTCCAGTCGATAAAATCCTCGATATCGGGATGGTCGATATCCACGATCACCATCTTGGCGGCGCGGCGCGTGGTGCCGCCCGACTTGATGGCGCCGGCGGCGCGGTCGCCGATCTTCAGGAAGCTCATCAGGCCCGACGAGCGGCCGCCGCCCGACAGCTTTTCGTCGGCCCCGCGCAGGGGCGAGAAATTGGTGCCGGTGCCGGAGCCGTATTTGAACAGGCGCGCCTCGCGCGTCCACAGATCCATGATGCCGCCGTCATTCACCAGGTCGTCCTTGACGCTCTGGATGAAGCAGGCATGGGGCTGGGGATGTTCATAGGCGCTGGTGGACTTGGTCAGCCGCCCGCTCTTGTGATCGACATAATAGTGGCCCTGGCCGGGGCCATCGATGCCATAGGCCCAGTGCAGGCCGGTGTTGAACCATTGCGGCGAATTGGGCGCGCATTTCTGCGCCGCCAGCATGTGGCACATCTCGTCATAGAAGGCCTGGGCATCGCTTTCGGCGTCGAAATAGCCGCCCTTCCAGCCCCAATAGGTCCAGGTGCCCGCCAGCCGGTCGAACACCTGCTTGGCCGACTTTTCGCCGGTGGTTTCCTTGCTGTCCTTGGCGGCGGACTGCTTGCGCCAGAGGAATTCGGGCACCCCGTCCTCGGCCACCGGCTTGAGGGTCCTGGGCACGCCCGCCTTGCGGAAATACTTCTGGGCCAGCACGTCGCTGGCGACCTGACTCCAGCTTTCCGGCACCTCGATGTCGGACTGGCTGAAGACGATGGAACCGTCCGGGTCGCGGATTTCGCTGCTGGCGGCGCGGAAGGCGATACCCTCGTAAGGCGAATGCCCCTCAACCGTGAAGTGACGGCGAATACGCATGGCGATACCCCGGAAATTGGTGTTGGAACGGCCCCATCCCCATCCATCGGCCGCCATTTCGGGACAATTTTCCGGCCGCGAGCACAGGTCTTCGCGGGGGACAATTTCGCCAGATATGGTGGTCACGGGTGGTGACTGGCCCAAACTATGGGCCTGTGGGCCTGGCGGCGGCAAGTGGGAATAATACGGAGCGCGGGTTCATCCACCGTATCTGGCACCGCATCCGGCACCGCATCCGGCACCGCATCCGGCAGGCTGGAACCAGGCAGGCCGGGTTCCGGCCCGGCGGGCGGGATATTCGGACCTTTCGCCCATATTTCCACAGGACGGCGCGGGTCTTTGGAGGTTTTGGGGATAAGTGAAAAAGCCACCCCGCCAGGGGTCCGGCGCGCCCGCAATATTGGCGCAAACCCCGCCCAAGCCCTATAGTCCGGGCGAATCCGCGAGCCCCGCCCGTATGCCGTTCTTCAAAATGATCTTTTCCTGGTGGAATTCCGCGACCTGGGGAACCTGGCTGACCACCTGGCTGTCGGGCAGCCCGGTGGGCACGGACGATTTCGGCAACCGCTATTACCAGAACAAGGACGGCTCGCGCCGCTGGGTGATTTACAACGGCACCGTCGAGGCCAGCCGCGTGCCGCCCGACTGGCATGGCTGGCTGCATCATACCTATGCCGAGCCGCCGACCCGTGCCCCGCTCAAGGCCAAGGGCTTCGAGGCGCCGCATCAGCCCAATCTCACCGGCACCGAGGGCGCCTACAAGCCCGGCGGCAGCCTGGCCAAGGGCGGCGTCCGTCCGCCCGCCACCGGCGACTACCAGGCCTGGAAGCCGGAATAATCCTTCATGAGCAGCAGAGTCATGCAGCAGCAGAGCAATATTGCTGAAACCATCATCGGCGCCATCGTGGTCGCGGTGGCGATCGCCTTCCTGGCCTTCACCTATATGCGCACCGGCAGCGGCAGCCTGTCGGGTTATGAGATCAACGCCCGCCTGCCCAAGGTGGACGGGCTGGGGGTGGGCACCGATGTGCGGCTGGCGGGGGTCAAGATCGGTTCCGTCACCGACCTGGTGCTGGACCCCAAGACCTATCTGGTCACGGTGCATATGAATGTGCGCAGCGACATCCAGATTCCCGCCGATTCCTCGGTGCTGGTGACCTCGTCGGGCATCCTGGGCTCGTCGTATCTGTCGATCACGCCCGGCGGCGACGACAAGATGATGGCGGCGGGCGATTTCTTTGAAAGCGCCCAGGGCTCGGTGGACGTGATGGGTCTGGTGGGCCGCTTCATGGGCGGCGATACCGGCTCCAAGCCCGCGCCAAAGCCGCAGCCGCCGCTGGGCGATGGTCCGTGAGGGCGCGGTGAGGATTCTGACGCCGGCATGCGCCGGGCTCGCCCTGGCGGCGCTCGCGGTCGCCGCCTACGCGCAGAGCGCCACGGTTCCTATCGCGCCGCCACCCCCGTCTGACAGTTCCCCGCCGTCGATTCCCGCGCCGCCGCCGCTGGACGGGGAGGCGCCGCCCGCCATCCCGGTCGCGCCGCAGGGCGGCACCGTTCTGCAGATGCGCGGGCTGGACAAGATCACCGGCCGGCCCACCAACGTCACCGCGCCGATCGGCAAGCCGGTGCGGTTCGCCACCCTGACCATCACGGCGCGCTTCTGCTATTCGACGCCGCCCAGCGAGACGCCGGAAACGGCGGCCTTCGTGCAGGTGGAGGATCACCGTCCAGATCAACCGGCGCGGAAGATTTTTTCCGGCTGGATGTATGCCTCCAGTCCGGGGCTGAACGGGGTGGAACATCCCCTCTATGACGTCTGGGTCTTGAGCTGCAACAACGCTCCGCCCTCGGCGGTGGCCGCCGCCAGTTCCGCGCCCGCGCCCGCCAAGGTGAAGGCGCCCGATTCCTCGGACAGGGAAGGCGTGGCCGCCTTGCCCGAAGGCGCGGGCCAATAGACCGCTACCTGTCGCGCGCCTAGAAGAACGGCCAGATCGCGTCCTGGCTGAGGGCGTCGTTCAGTTTCAGCAGATACTGTTCGCGCGGGATTTCCACCGCCCCGAAGCGCGCCAGGTGGCCGGTGATGAACTGGGTGTCGAGCAGGACGAAGCCGCCGCGCTTGAGGCCGTCCACCAGCGCCGCCAGCGCCACCTTGCTGGCGTCGGTGCGGCGGCTGAACATGCTTTCGCCGAAAAAGGCTGCGCCCAGCCGCACGCCGTACAGCCCGCCCACCAGTTCGCCCTCCTGCCAGGTCTCCAGGGAGTGGGCATGGCCGCCCGCGTGAAGCGCGGTGTACAGGCGCAGGATTTCGTCGTTGATCCAACTTTCCTCGCGGCCCGGCGCGGGCGCGGCGCAGGCCCGCATCACATCGGTGAAACACCGGTCGGCGGTGACGGTGAAACGGCCCGACCGGATGGTGCGGGCCAGGCGGCGCGGGACATGAAAACTGTCCAGCGGGATGACGCCGCGCTGGTCCGGCGACACCCAGTACAGGGTGGGATCGTCGCGCTTTTCGGCCATGGGAAACAGGCCGTCGGCATAGGCGCGCAGCAGGAGTTCGGGGGTGAGCCGGGGACCGTGCATGGCGAAAGAATAGCCCGCGGCGGTATCACCGTCGCGGGCTATTTGTTTCCCCCCTCTGTCGCAGCTCAGTCTGCTCCGCAGACATTTCGCTGCGACGTCTCCCCCCGCAATGGGCGCTTCGCGCTGCGGGGGGAGGTGATCGCGTGCGTTGCTACTTTTTATTGATCGAGAAGGCGCCGGGACCGGCCGCCGCCAGATAGAGGAACAGGAAGCAGAACAGGATCGCCGCATCGCCGCCGTTCTGGACGGGGAACATGCTGTTCTTCGCATGGACCAGCCAATAGGCGAAGGCCATGGTGCCGGACGCCAGGAAGGCGGCGGGACGGCTGAAGAAACCCAGGACGATCAGAACGCCGGTGACGATTTCGATCATGCCCGAAATGCCGCTCAATGAGGCCAGTGGCGGGTGCATGTTGCCCGGCGGGAAATTGAGAAACTTGGTGGTGCCATGCTCCAGGAACAGCAGGCCCGCGACGATGCGGGTGATGCCCAAAATCTGATATGAAAACTTGTCCAGAAAACCCATGTGAACGTCCCCTCCACTTTGGTGCAAGGCGCAAACCTTACCGGGGAACGCGGCGGCAGGCTATGACGATTGCGTCTTCTTCAGGTCTTGCTGCAACGCGGTAACGCCTTCCGGCGGCAGCAGCATCTGGGCGTCATAGCCGGGATTGAGGACCGCGCCATAGCCGGGCGGCAGGCGCAGGAAGAAATGCCGTCCCGTCATTCGCAGCGCATATGCGGCCATGTCGCGCGGCTGGCGTCCGGTGGCGGTAAAGGCCGCCACGAAGGAGATGCCGTCCTGCTCCAGCAGCACCGGACGAAAGCCGCTGCCCTCCGGATCGGCCTTCCGCGTGCTGGGAACGAAAAGATCGGCCGCGGCCATTTCCAGCATGACCGCATCACCGGAAACATCGCCGGTCCGCGCCGCCAGGATGCGCCGCTCGATGGCGTTTTCCGGCGCGAACTCCAGCAAGGTCGCCAATGACCCAGCCTCAATGACCGAGACTGGCCAGGTATTTTTCCAGCCAGTGGATCGAATAATCGCCGTTGATGATGTCCGGCTCGCGCACCAGCTGCTGGAACAGGGGGATGGTGGTTTCGATGCCGCCCACCACCAGTTCGTCCAGGGCGCGGCGCAGGCGCAACAGGCACTCGTTGCGGTTCTTGGCGTGGACGATCAGCTTGCCCGCCAGGCTGTCGTAATAGGGCGGGATGCGATAGCCGGAATAGATCGCCGAATCGAAGCGCACGCCCAGGCCGCCGGGGGTGTGGAAATGGTCGATGGTGCCGGGCGAGGGGCGGAAGGTGAAGGGGTTTTCCGCGTTGATGCGGCATTCGATGGCGTGGCCCTCGAACACGATATCGCTCTGGCGGAAGGCCAGCGGCGCGCCCGCCGCGATGCGGATCTGCTCGCGCACGATGTCGATGCCGGTGATGGCTTCGGTGACCGGATGCTCCACCTGCAGGCGGGTGTTCATCTCGATGAAATAGAAACGGCCGTCCTCGTAGAGGAATTCGATGGTGCCCGCGCCCAGATAGCCCAGCTTGGAGAGCGCCTTGGTGCAGATGCCGCCGATCTCGTCGCGCTCCTGGGCGTTGAGGGCGGGGCTGCCCGCTTCCTCCCAGACCTTCTGGTGGCGGCGCTGCAGCGAGCAGTCGCGCTCGCCCAGATGCACCACATTGCCGTGGCTGTCGGCCAGGATCTGGATTTCGATGTGGCGTGGCTTCTGGAGATATTTCTCCATATAGACGGTGTCGTTGCCGAAGGCCGCCTTGGCCTCGGCGCGGGCGGTGGACAAGGCGAACATCAGATCGCCCGGGGCCGCGGCCACCTTCATGCCGCGTCCGCCGCCGCCCGCCGTCGCCTTGATCAGCACCGGATAGCCGATTTCCTCGGCCAGGCGGGGCGCGTCGGCGTCCGAAACCTCGCCGTCCGAGCCCGGAACGGTGGGGATGCCCAGTTCCTTCACCGTCTGCTTGGCGGTGATCTTGTCGCCCATCATGCGGATATGGTCGGCGGTGGGGCCGATGAAGGTCAGGCCATGTTCGGCCACGATGTCGGCGAAGTCGGCGTTCTCGGACAGGAAGCCGTAACCGGGATGGATCGCCTCGGCGCCCGTGATCTCGCAGGCGGCCAGGATGGCGGCCATG
>CALDFO010000009.1 GCA_937942205.1 uncultured Alphaproteobacteria bacterium | reverse complement strand
TCCATGCCGCGCGCGGCATCGTGATCGATGCCACTTGCGACGATGACCTCTACTTCCGCGGCGAGCGCCAGGATCTGGAGGAGATGGTGGGCAATCTGGTGGACAATGCCTGCAAATGGGCGCGGGGCCGGGTGCGCGTGCGGGCCATGCGGGCGGCCAGCCGCCTGACCCTGACGGTAGAGGATGACGGCCCCGGCCTGTCGGCCGAGGAACGCACCCAGGTGGGCGAACGGGGCGAAAGATTGGACGAAAGCGTACCGGGCTCCGGCCTGGGCCTGGCCATCGTGCGGGATATTTCCAAGCTTTACGGGGGTTTTTTCGCGCTCGACGCCAGTCCGATGGGCGGGGTGCTGGCGCGGCTGGAACTTCCGGCCATTCAGTAAAAGCAACAGGCCGTTAACGATACCTGCCTAATGTAGTCACGCGCATCAGTCCTTTTTGAAGGGGCTGGCGGCGGGGAGTGGGTATGGTTCCGTCCGAAAAGTCCGGGTTGCTGAATGCATTTCTCGGCGGTTTGCCCGGGCAGGCGGCCGCGCGCCTGGCGATGGCGGTGGAAGCCGACCGTCTGACCGACGGCCGCGCCCTGCCGCATGACGATATCCTCAGCGGCCTGCGCCCGGTCCTGCGCCGCGAGAATTACCGGCGCACGCCCACCCCGCTGCGCCTGTTGTGTCAGCCTTTCCAGGATCTGCTGTCCTCCGCGCCGCGCATCGCCAAGCAGAAGGGCCTCATCGCCCGCGCCAGCCTGATCCCGATGTGGGACTGGCTGCAGGCGCTGGAGCCGGCCGCAACCCAAGCCTATATGCGCGAAACCAAGAGGCTGTTGCTGGCCCATCGCGCAGACGAAGCGCGGGCCTGTGCCGCCGCTTTCGCGCCGGTCGCCGCCGCCGCGCTGGCCCAGGGGCTGACCGACCGCGCCGCCGCCGAGAAGCGTTTGGGACCGCTGGTGTGCGCCGATGTGGAAGAAATGGCGCTGCTGCTGGCGGCGGCGCAGGGTATCGCGCCCTTGCAGGCGTTGCTGGCGATTGCGCCCCACAGCTTCAGCGAACAACTGGTCTGGCAGGTGCGGGAAATCTATGAGGCGATGGTGGCGCACCATCCCGATGCCGCGCCCTATATCGCCGTCATCACCATGAACCGGCTGCAGAAGCCGTGGGAGGCGCTGCGCCTGCCGTTGCTGGTGACGCGCCACACCGACGAGGTTCTGATTTCCAAGACCGACATGGGTCTGGTGGGCGAAATCCTGTTCGCCCGCATGGATTCCCTGAAAGCCGCGATCAAGGCCACGCGCCACCCCCTGTTCGACGCCGATCTGCTGATGTCGCAGGTCAAGACTTTCGCCGATCTCTCCAGCAACATCGTCAAGGAGATCGAGATCCGGCGCGAGGGCGAATGGGGCAAGCGCCTTCTGGCCGAACGGGTCGAGATCGGACGGGTGATGGAAGGCTTCATGGACCGCGCCCCCAAGGAATTCGCCGCCGCCCTGCCCCTGCACAAGGCGGCGGGCGCCGATTTCAGCAAGCCGGTCAGCGCTGAAAAGCGCGCCATGGCGCTGCGTTATGCCCGGCTGGTGGTGGGAAGCCGCAATTTCGCCGCCGCCGCCTCGTTCGCCGCGCGCCAGAAGACCGCCGCCGAAGAACTGACCACCCTGCTGGCGCGTTACAATGACGACCTGATCCGGACCATGAAAGTCGCCGATCCGGCCCGGGCCGAGATGGTGGCGACGCAGTTCGAGCT
>CALDFO010000008.1 GCA_937942205.1 uncultured Alphaproteobacteria bacterium | reverse complement strand
ACGAGATAAGCTAGTGACTGGAGTTCAGACGTGTGCTCTTCCGATCTCGGCCACCGGCTTTTCGGACCGGCTGGTGCATGGCGAAGGCGTCGCCATCGGCATGGCGCTGGCCTTCCGCCTGTCGGTGACGCTGGGCCTCTGTCCCGGCCAGGATGCCGACCGCTTCATCCGGCATCTCAAGGCGGTGGGCCTGCCCAGCGCCATCGCCGACATTCCCGGCCCCCGCGCCAATGCAGACGAGCTGATCGGCCACATGGCCCATGACAAGAAAGTGACGGACGGCAAGCTGACCTTCATCCTGCTCAAGGGGCTGGGCCAGGCGTTCGTCACCCGCGACGTGCCGCTGGCGGCGGTAAAATCCGTCCTCACGGACGGCTGAAACCGGGTATTATCGGCCGGTTTCGCCGGGCCCCATCGTCATGCTCGTTTCCACCGTCGCCGTCATCGTCCTGCTACTGGCGGTATCCGCCTTCTTCTCCGCCGCCGAGACCGCCCTGACCGCCGTGTCGCGCGGCCGGATGCACCAGCTTGAGAAGGACGGCAGCCGCGCCGCCGCCAATGTCAACCGGCTGGTCGCCAACCGCGAGCGCATGATCGGGGCGGTGCTGTTGGGCAATACCTTCATCAACATCCTCACCGCCTCGCTGGCCACCGCGACCCTGGAAGAGCATTTCGGTCCCCGCGCCGTGGCCGTCACCACCGCGGTGATGACGGTGGTGATCCTGATCTTCGTGGAGACCCTGCCCAAGACCCTGGCGGTGGCGCGCACCGACCGGGTGGCGCTGTTCGTGGCCGCGCCGCTGCGCCTGACGGTGGCGCTGCTGGCGCCGGTCATCGCCACCGTGCAATGGCTGGTCTGGCGGGTATTGTCGCTGTTCGGGGTGCGCGCCGCCACGCCGGAAACCGCCCAGGCGGCGCATGAGGATATTCGCGGCTCCATCGACCTGCACCATCGGGAGGGCCATTTCGAGCGCGAACACCGCGACATGCTGGGCGGCATCCTGGACCTGCGCGAGCTGCAGGTGGGCGACATCATGATCCACCGCACCGCGATGGAAAGCTTCGATGCCGACCTGCCCAAGCGCGAGCTGGTGGACGCCATCATCCGGTCCGAGCACAACCGCCTGCCGCTGTGGCGCGACGAGCCGGAGAATATCGTGGGCGTGCTGTCGGCCAAGCAGCTTGCCCAGGCGCTGGTGGAAAATCGCGGCGAGCTGGACGCGGTGGACATCGCCGCCCTGGCCTCGCCGCCCTGGTTCGTGCCCGACACCACCATGCTGGAGGAACAGCTGACCGCCTTCCGCGAGCGGCGCAGCCATTTCGCGCTGGTGGTGGACGAGTATGGCGCGCTGCAGGGCCTGGTCACGCTGCAGGACATTCTGGAGGAAATCTTCGGCGACATTTCCGACCGCAGCACCCCGGCCATGCGGCGCGACATCCGCCGCCGCCAGGACGGCAGCTATCTGGTGGACGGCACCGTGCCGGTGCGCGACATCAACCGCGAGCTGGACTGGAACCTGCCGGAGGACGACGCCACCACCATCGCGGGCCTGGTGATCGCCCATGCCGGCGCGATCCCGGACGCCGGACAGCGTTTCGCCTTTTTCGGCCATACCTTCGAGGTGATGCGGCGGCAGCGCAACCAGATCAAGGCGCTGCGGATCGTGCCGCCGGGGGTTACGGCGAAGCCTTCGCCGCCTCCGCGGGCGACAGCGTGACCAGCGACAAAGCGTGCACCGGCCCGCCCAGTTCCTCGGCCAGCACGGCATAGACGCGGCGCTGGCGCTCGACCCGGCCCACTCCGTCAAAGGCGGCCGCGACGATGCGGACCTGGAAATGGGTTTCCCCCTGGCTGCCGTCGGCCCGCGTCGCCCCGGCATGACCGGCATGACGATGGCTTTCATCCTCCACCAGCAGGGCGGCGGGGGCGAAGGCGTCCGTTAACTTCCGGCGCATGGAGTCAGCGATGGACATGGCCTGAACTTCTCCTTCCGCCTGCCAAAGTCAAGCGATACGTTTCCTTGTTTTTTGCGCCCGCGAACCCATAATTCTGGAATGGTTCAGCCCCGCGTTTCCCGCTTCAAGAGCGACATCCGCATCAAGCCGGGCAAGGCGAAAAAGGCGGAGCCCGTCACCCACATGTGCGAGGCGCCCGATTGCGTCGGGCCGGGCAACTGCCGCGTCTCCAAGTCGCCGCGCAACCTGTCCGAATATATCTGGTATTG
>CALDFO010000007.1 GCA_937942205.1 uncultured Alphaproteobacteria bacterium | reverse complement strand
TGAAGAAGGAAACGCGCGACGGCGGCGGCCGGACGCAAAAAAGTTCCGCCCCTGTGCCTGCCGGCGCGCGGCCCGCCATGGTTCAGCGAAAAACCCTTTTCGCATCGGGGTTTGCGCCGCTTTGGGGCCCGTGCTACTGGCCCGGCATGATCCTGGGTTCCCTGTTCCGGCGCGGTCCCAAGCCGGGCGACAAGATTCTGGTGGCCTATGCCAGCCAGACCGGCGCGGCCGAGCGCATCGCCTGGCTGACGGCCAACGCCCTGACGGCCAACGCCTCGGCGGGCGGCGGGTTCGTCCGGGTGGCGGCGCTGGGCGGCCTGACCGTGGCCGACCTGGCCGAGGCGGGAACGCTGCTGGTGGTGACCAGCACCTATGGCGCCGGTGACGCGCCGGACAATGCCCGCAGTTTCGTCAAGAAGCAGATGTCCCAGTCGCCGGTGCTGAAGGGCCTGAATTTCGCCGTGCTGGCGCTGGGCGACATGAAGTACGACGCCACCTTCTGCGGTTTCGGCAAGAGCCTGGACCGCTGGCTGGCGCGGGCGGGGGCGCGGCGCCTGGCCGACATCATCTGCGTGGACGGCGACAATGACATCGCCGCCATGACCGCCTGGAGCGACCAGCTGGCCCGGCTGGGCGGCAACGCCAACGCCCAGGCGCTGATGCCGGGGCCGCCCCAGGACTGGCTGCTGGTGGAGCGCCGCCTGCTCAATCCCGGCAGTCCCGGCGGCGCGGGCGGCGAAGCCTGGCACATCGCGCTGGAGCCCAAGACGCCCGCGCATCTGAGCTGGACCGCGGGCGATATCGCCGAGATATGGCCCAGCAATCCCGCCGCCGCCGTGGAGGCCTTCCTGGCGGCGCAGGGCCTGGACGGGACGCGGCGCTTCCGCTGGCAGGGGCACGAGATGAGCCTGCGCGACATCATCGCCCATAGCCATCTGCCCAAGCCGCATGAGGTGGAAGGCGTGTCGGTCGACTGGCTGGTGCAGCGGCTGGAGCCGTTTCCGCACCGGGAATATTCCATCGCCTCGCTGCCCCAGTCGGGCCGCATGGAGCTTCTGGTCCGCAAGGCGGTGCGGAGCGACGGCACGCTGGGCCTGGGCTCGGGCTGGCTGACGCAGGACGCAGCCCTCGGTGGCGTGGTCAAGCTGCGGCTGCGGCCGAACGCCAATTTCCATGCGCCGGGCGACGGGCCGATGATCCTGATCGGCGCGGGCACCGGCATCGCGGGCCTGCGCCCGCATCTGCTGCATCGCCAGCGCAAGGGCCTGAAAGACGCCTGGCTGTTGTTCGGCGAGCGCACCGCCGCCGCCGACCTGCATTACGGCGACGATATCCGCGCCTGGCAGGCGGACGGCACCCTGACGCGCGCCGATCTGGTGTTTTCGCGCGCGCCGGAAGGCGGGCGTTATGTCCAGGCGGTGGTGGCGGAGCAGGGCGACGATATCCGCGCCTGGGTCGCGCGCGGCGCGTCGCTCATGGTCTGCGGCGGACTGGAGATGGCGGCGGGCGTGCAGGATGCGCTGACCGCGATCCTGGGCGAGGAGGCGCTGGATGCGATGGGGGATACGGGCCTCTATCGCAGGGATATCTATTAGCGCTGTGCGTGCGGTATGAGCCGCGTGTTGTCATGCCCGCGCAAACGGGCATGACAAGTTGGACCGAAGCACAGGCCTTCCTCCCCCTCATGCGCGCAAGCGCATAAGAGGGGGAGGTGGTTTCAGCGTGCGAAGGCGACCTCTTAGGGAGCCGAGCGAAAGCTGAAACCGGAGGAGGTCATTCAAGAAAGAAAGTTGGATTCCCGCTTTCGCGGGAATGACAATGGTGGGACCAGCACAGATCATTCTCCCCCTCATGCGCGCAAGCGCATAAGAGGGGGAGGTGGTTTCAGCGTGCGAAG
>CALDFO010000006.1 GCA_937942205.1 uncultured Alphaproteobacteria bacterium | reverse complement strand
TCCAGCGCGAAGTCGATCATCATGATGGCGTTCTTCTTGACGATGCCGATCAGCATGATCATGCCGACAAAGGCATAGAGCGTCAGCGACATGTCGGTGCGCGTGATGCCCATCAGGAACAGCAGGTGCGCCGCGTAAAGGGTGAGCAGCGCCCCCACCGCCGCCGAGGGCAGGCCCGACAGGATGGTCAGCGGATGGATGAAGCTTTCATAGAGGATGCCCAGGATGATGTAGACCACCACCATCGCCACCAGCAGCAGCAGGCCCATGCCCTGGGTCGAGCTCTGGAACGCCGCGGCGGTGCCCTGGAAGCTGCCCTGGATCGAATCCGGCATGGCGATCTCGGCGCTGGCGGCGCGGATGCCGTTGACGGCGTCGGACAAGGCGCGGCCCGGCGCCAGGTCGAAGGAGATGGTGGCGGCGGGCACCTGGCCGGCATGGTTGACCGACTGGGGCACCGTGCCCGCCGTCATCTTGGTGACGGCGGCCAGCGGCACCAGCTGGTTGTTGTTGCCCGTGACATAGAGCTGCTGCAGGGCGCTGGCGTCGCGCTGATAGTGGGGCAGCAGCTCCAGGATCACCTCATACTGGTTGGACGAGGTGTTGATCTGGGAAATGCGCTGGCCGCCGAAGGCGCTGCCCAGCGCCTGCTCGATGCGTTCGGGCGACACGCCCAGCGCGGCGGCGCGGTCGCGGTCGATGGCGACCTGCACCGAGGGCATTTCCGCTTCTAGATCGCTGTTGAGGTCGATGAAGCCCGGCCGCTTGCGCAGCGCGTCCATCAGCTTGTTGGAGTATTCGCGCAGCTGGCCCATGTCGAGGCCCTGCAGGGTGTACTGATAGTTGGCGCGGCTGCCGCGTCCGCCCAGGCGGATGGCGGGCGGGTTGGACAGGAAGACGTTGACGCCGGGAATGTTGGCGACCTTGGGACGCAGCTTGCGCAGCACGCTGTCGGCGCTGCCGTCGGGGCGCTGGTCCAGCGGCTTGAGCGCGATCATCATCAGATAGGCGCTGTTGGCGCCGGCGCTGCCGTTGCCGCCGTCCATGCGGGCCAGCACGCCCTCGATGTTGGGATCGGCTTCCAGGATACGGGCCACCGTCTGGGTATATTCGGCCATCTTCTGGAAGGAGGTGCCGTTGGCGGCCTGGATGCTGCCCTGCAGGCGGCCGGTATCGTCGGCGGGCAGGAAGTCCTGCTGCATCACCATCATCAGCCCGGCGCTGGCCAGCAGGCTGGCGAAGAACACGCCCAGGATCGTGCGGCGGTGCGCCATGCTCCAGTGCAGGGTGTTCTCATAGCCGTCCTGCAGCCGGTTGAAGCTCCGCTCGCTCCAGCGGTAGAACCAGTTGTGGTCTTCGCCATGCTCGCTCTTGAGGATGCGGGCGCACATCATCGGCGTCAGCGTCACCGAAACGATGCCGGAGAAGACGATGGCGATGATGATGGTGACGGCGAATTCGTTCAGCAGCCGTCCCACGATGCCGCCCATGAAGACGATGGGGATGAACACCGCCGCCAGGCTGATGGTCATGGACAGGATGGTGAAGCCGATCTCCTCGGAGCCCTTCAGCGCCGCCTCATAGGGCTTTTCGCCCTTTTCGATGTGCCGGACGATATTCTCCAGCATCACGATGGCGTCATCGACCACGAAGCCCACCGACAGGGTCAGCGCCATCAGCGACAGATTGTCGAGGTTGAAGCCGAACGCGGCCATGCCCGCGAAGGTGCCGATGACGGCGATGGGCAGGGCCAGCGAGGGTATCAGGGTGGCGCTGACCCGGCGCAGGAACAGGAAGATCACGCCCACCACCAGCACGCCGGCGATCAGCAGGGTTTCCTGCACGTCATGGATCGAGGCGCGGATGGTCTGGCTGCGGTCGAAGACGATGTCCATCTCCACCGAGGGCGGCAGTGTCTCCTGGAACTGGGGCAGCACCTTGCGGACATTGTCGATCACCCCAACGGTGTTGGAGCCGGGCTGGCGGAAGATGGCCAGGTTGATGGCGGGCTCGCCCTTGTACCAGCTCTTGCCATAGGGATTTTCCAGCCCGTCGATGACGGTGGCGACGTCCTTC
>CALDFO010000005.1 GCA_937942205.1 uncultured Alphaproteobacteria bacterium | reverse complement strand
CGCGCGCCTGGGAAAAGCGCCTGCATCTGACCCTGTCCGCCGCCCGCGATCTGCCGCGCGTGGCGGCCGACCCGCGCAAGGTGCGTCAGGTGCTGCTCAAGCTGGCCGACAACGGCCTGAAATTCACCGAACGCGGCCTGGTGGATATCCGCATCGACCATGACGCCGCCGCGGGCATGGTGCGTTTCACCGTGTCGGACACCGGCCATGGCGTGGCGCCGGAAGTGGCGCATCTGCTGTTCAACCCCTTTTCACCGGGCGATTCGTCCTATGCGCGCAAGGAACAGGGTGCCGGGCTGGGCCTGGCGGTTTCCAAGCGCGTCATCGAGCAGGCGGGCGGACGGATCGGTTTCGACAGCAAGCCGGGCGAAGGCGCCCAGTTCTGGTTCACGTTGCCGGTCTGCGGCGTCGCCGCCGGACCCGTTCCGCGGGCCGATAGCGACGGCCAGCAGCAGCCGCCCACCGGCCTGTCGCTGCTGATCTTCCTGCGCGCGCCGGAGGTGGGCGCAGTGCTGGCGCATCTGGTCGAACCCTTCGGCAACCGGGTGGTGCGCGCCGCCAGCATGGCCGAGGCGCTGGCGTGCAACGGCCAGGAGCATTTCGACGCCATTATCGCGGGAGCGGGCGACGCCGACATGCTGGCGGCGGCGCCGGGCATGAAGGCGCCGCTGGTGGCGATCATGCTGCGCGGCGACCGCGCCCCCGCCGCCACCGACATCGCGCTGCGCTGGCCGGTGGAACCCGACCAGTTCTACCGCGCCCTGGACGAGATCTGCGAGCCGCCGGCCGAGGACAAGGCCGCCGAGATGCCGCCCGCGATCGACGCCGAAGCGTTCAGCACCCTGGAAAAGTCACTGGGCGTTCCGGCGCTGGTGGAAATTCTGCAATGCTACATCGTCACCGCCGAGCAGCTGGCCGACGGCCTGGCCCAGGCCTGCATCGAGGAAAAATGGGACGAGGCCGCGCGCCTGGCCCAGGACATTGTCGGCGCGGCGGGTGGCCTGGGCCTGTCGGCCATCACCCAGGCGGCCCGCAACTTCGCCGGCGCGGCGCGCGAAGGCCGCAACCATCACGATCTGCGCAATGCCGCGCAGATGGTGGTGGGCGAGCATATCCGGGCGCGGCAGGCGCTGATCCACCTGTATCCGGACGTCGCCTGAAAGCCGCATAAAATATTGGGAATCCGAGGCCCCGCGCCGCATAGTCGCGCGTCCATGAAATCCCTGCCCGTCACCCTTCCCAGCCTGACCGCACTCGTACCCGCGCCGCCCGGCGCGGCGATCACGCGCGTCAGTGGAGAAAGCGCGCGCGTAAGCCTGCAGGAGGCCCGCGCCTTGTTCGAAGGCGGCGATGTGCTGGTGGCCCATGCCGGTTTCGTGGCGGGGCGGCTGGGCGCCCGCGCCGAGACGCCGCTGTTCGACCTGCTGGACCTGTTCGCCTTTGTGCGGCCGGGAATGCCGTTCGTGCCCAGCGCGCTGGGAATGGCGCGGGCGCTGGGCCTGACGCCCCCGCACACCCCCGATGCGGCCGCCGCCACGCTGCATGACATCGCGGCGGCGCTGCTGGAGGAAATGGCCGGCTGGCCGCCGGATGTGCGCGAAAGCTTGGCGCCGCTGGTGGGCACGCTGGACCGGGCGGGCTGGCGCTGGGCGCCGCTGCTCAGGACTTTTACCGGCGAGGCGCCGCACGGCTCGCCCATCGCCGGGCTGGAAGCCTGGCGCGGCCTGCCGCAATGGGAAGACCAGGCCCCGCCCGGCCAGCCCGGCGCGCAGCCGGTGGCCCCGGCGGAGGCGCGCGCCCGACTGGCGCGCATGGTGGGCGTGATGCGGCCCGAACAGGCCGCCTATAGCGATGCCGCCACCCATGCCTTCGGCCCGCGCGAGCAGGCGGGCGCGCCCCGCATCGCGCTGGTGGAAGCGGGCACCGGCACCGGCAAGACGCTGGGCTATCTGGCTCCGGCCAGCCTGTGGGCGGAGAAGAACGGGCCGGGCCTGTGGATCAGCACCTATACCCGCAACCTGCAGCGCCAGATCGTGCAGGAGATCGCGCATCTGTGGCCCGATCCGGTGGAGCGCGCCGAAAAGGCCGTGGTGCGCAAGGGCCGCGAGAATTACCTCTGCCTGCTGAACTTTGAAGAAGCCGCCAAACGCACCGCGCTGGCGCCGGGCCCGCGCACGGTGGCGCTGGCGCTGATCGCCCGCTGGATCGGCAGTCCCACCGACGGCGACCTGTCCGGGGTGGGCTTTCCCGCCTTCCTGGCCGCCGCCATGCCGCTCTCCACCGTCACCGACCGGCGCGGCGAATGCATCTATGCCGCCTGCCCGCATTACCGCATCTGCTTCATCGAGCGGGCGGTGCGCCGCGCCCGCCATGCCAGCATCGTGGTCGCCAACCATGCGCTGGTCATCGCGCAAGCCAGCACCGACTGGCTGGCCACCGACCAGACCACCGATGCGCCC
>CALDFO010000004.1 GCA_937942205.1 uncultured Alphaproteobacteria bacterium | reverse complement strand
CCCGACACCGCCGCCCAGGCCGATACCGCCCAGGCGGTGGCCGCCGCCGGGGCCCAGGCCCAGTACAGCGCCGACGCCCTGCGCGCGGGAACCGATGTGGCGGCTCCGGCGCCGGTCGCCAGCGATGCCGCCGCCACTCGCCAGGCCCTGGCCACGGCGGACGCCCCGCCCACCGCCGGGTCCGAGCAGCCCGCACCCAGCCAGTCGGCCCTGGATGCGCCGCCGTCCGCCGGGTCTGCGCCCACGGCCGAAGCCCCTGCCGCCGCGCCGCCGCCGGTCGCGGCCGCTCCCGTGGCGGCTCCGACTCCCGCGCCGGCTCCCGCCCCGGTGCGCTCTGCCGCCCTCGCGCCGCCGCCCGGCGCCGAGCCGGCGGTGCCCGCCGTGCCGATGACCCCGGGCGCCCGCATGGCGATGGTCAATCCCAGCGACGCCCAGCTCGGTTTCAAGCCGTCCGCGGCGCCGCCGCTCAATGCCTCCATCAACCAGTGGGTTTCGCCGCCCATCCTGGCCCACTATCGCCAGACCGCCGCGCTGGCGGGCACGCCCGGCACCGCCACCCCGGCGGTCGCCGCCGTTTCGGGCGGTGGCGGACAAGCCATGTCCGGCAATGTGATCGCCAATCTGGACGCCGTGCCGGGAACTCCGGCGGGCATGGCGGCGGCCATGAATGGTGGCATCGCGCCCACCGCCATCATCTATTTCCCCGGTGACGGCACCAGCCTGTCGCCCGCCGCCCGCACCCAGGTTCGCAATGCCGTCTCGGCGTTCCAGGCCACCGGCGGCACCGGCACCGTCAAGGTGATCGGCCATGCCTCCAGCCGCACCGCCAACATGCCGGTGGAGCGTCACTTGGAAGTGATCTTCCAGAAGTCCCAGGCCCGCGCCAACGCGGTGGCCCAGGCATTGATCCGGGCGGGCGTTCCGGCCGGCAAGGTGATCGTGCAGGCGGTGGGCGACAGCCAGCCGGTCTATTACGAATCCATGCCCCGCGGCGAGGACGGCAACCGCCGCGCGGAGATTTTTGTGCAGGGGTGAGGCGCGACCGGCGTAGCCGGTCAAATCGGTCCGGTGGACCGATTTGAGCGCCGAACGCCGCGAGCCCTAGCGAGCGGCCGGAGAGCTTTCTCAATCCCGCGCCGCCCCCTTTCAGCCCCGACCTGCACAAGCCGAATAAGCGACTTGCAGAAAACAGGCTGACTCCAACCGGAAAAACGATTGCCTCCGGGACGCAAATCCCGGATTCTGAGGCGTTTCCAGGAATTCGCGCCATGAACACCGATTTTTACCGCATCAAGCGGCTGCCGCCCTACATCTTCGAGGAAGTGAACCGCCTCAAGGCCCAGGCGCGCGCCCGGGGCGAGGACATCATCGATTTCGGGATGGGCAATCCCGACATGGCGACGCCCGACTTCATCGTGGACAAGCTGTGCGAGACGGCGCGCGACCCGCGCGCCCACCGCTATTCGGCCTCGCGCGGCATCAAGGGCCTGCGCAAGGCCCATGTCGCCTATTACAAGCGCCGCTTCGGCGTGGACCTCAATCCCGACACCGAGGTGATCGCGGCGCTGGGTTCCAAGGAAGGTTTCGCCAACCTGGCCATGGCGATCACCGCGCCGGGCGATGTGGTGCTGGTGCCCAATCCGGCCTATCCGATCCATGCCTTCGGCTTCATGATCGCGGGCGCCGCCATCCGTCATGTCCCGGCCACCAGCCCGGAGGAATATCTCTCCCGTCTGGGCGCGGCCACGCGCCATTCGGTGCCGTCGCCGCTGGCGCTGGTGGTGAACTATCCCTCCAATCCCACGGCGCAGGTGGTGGGTCTGGATTTCTATAAAGAGATCATCAAGTTCGCCAAGAAGCACGAGATCTGGGTGCTGTCGGACCTGGCCTATGCCGACATCTATTTCGACGACAACAATCCGCCGCCCTCCATTCTTCAGATCGAGGGCGCGAAAGACATCGCCATCGAATTCCAGTCGCTGTCCAAGACCTATTCGATGCCGGGCTGGCGCATGGGCTTCGCGGCGGGCAATGAAAAGCTGATCGGGGCGCTGGCGCGCATCAAATCCTATCTGGATTATGGCGCCTTCACGCCGATCCAGGTCGCCGCCGCCGCCGCGCTGAACGGGCCGCAGACCATCGCCGACGAAATCCGCGCCGTCTACAAGTCGCGCCGCGACGTGCTGGTGAAAAGCATGGCCGCCGCGGGCTGGAACATTCCGTCACCGGACGCGTCCATGTTCGCCTGGGCGCCGGTGCCGGAGAAATACAAGGATCTGGGCTCGATGGAATTCGCCAAGGATCTGCTGATCCACGCCAAGGTGGCGGTGTCGCCCGGCATCGGCTTTGGCGAATATGGCGAGGGCTATGTGCGCGTGGCGCTGGTCGAGAATGAGCACCGCATCCGTCAGGCCGCCCGCAATGTGAAGAAGTTCCTGGCGGCAGGCACCAACATGGCTCCCGCGCCGGATCTGGCGGACGTGAAATGACAAATCCTTTTCGGATTGCCATTGCCGGGCTGGGCACGGTGGGCGGCGGCGTGGTCAAGGCGCTGGCGGCCCGCCGGGACGAATTGTCGGGCCGCGCCGGACGTCCGCTGCGGCTGACGGCGGTGTCGGCGCGAGACAAGACCAAGACGCGCGGCTTCGACCTGCCGGTCTGGCATGACGATCCCCTGGACCTGGCCCAGGGCGATGCCGATGTGGTGGTCGAGCTGATTGGCGGCGACGAGGGCATCGCCCGTCAGCTGGTCGAAACCGCGCTGACCAACCGCAAGCATGTGGTGACCGCCAACAAGGCGCTGCTGGCCAAACACGGCCTGGCGCTGGCGGCGCTGGCCGAGCGGAACGGCGTCACCCTGAAATTCGAGGCGGCGGCGGCGGGCGGCATTCCCATCGTCAAGGCGCTGCGCGAGGGGCTGATCGCCCATGGGGTGTTCGCGGTGAAGGGCATCCTCAACGGCACCTGCAACTATATCCTCACCGAGATGGAAACCAGCGGGCGCGGCTTCGCCGAGGTGCTGAAAGACGCCCAGGCGCTGGGCTATGCCGAGGCCGACCCCACCCTGGACGTCGGCGGCGGCGACACCGCGCACAAGCTGGCGCTGCTGGCCAGCCTGGCCTTCGGCGCCGCCCCCGATTTCAACGCCATCGCCGTCACCGGTATCGAACACATCACCGCCGACGACATCGCCTTCGCCAGCGAGTTCGGCTATCGCATCAAGCTGCTGGGCATCGCGCGCAAGACCGGCAATGCGGTGGACCAGCGGGTGACGCCGACCATGGTGCGGGCGCGCTCGTCACTGGCCAGTGTCAGCGGCGCCTTCAACGGCGTGCTGGTGGATGCGGGCGCGGCCGGGCCTTTCTTCTTCTCGGGCCGGGGGGCGGGCGAAGCGCCCACCGCCAGCGCCGTGATCGCCGATATCGTGGAGGCCGCCAATGGGGCCGCCAGCCCGGTATTCGGCCGTCCGGCCGCCAGCTTGTCACAGCCGGTGGCCGCCGACGCCATGGCGGCGGTGTCGCCCTGGTATCTGCGCTTTGAAGTGCTGGATGTTCCCGGGGTTCTGGCCGGGATCGCGCGGGAACTCGCGGAGGCCGGTGTCTCCATCGAAAGCATGATCCAGCGCGGCCGCGCGCCCGGCGAGCCGGTGGCGATTGTCATGATTACCCATGAAACCGCGCAGGCCGCGGTGGAACGCGCCTTGAAGGCCATCGCCGCCTCGGACAAGGTGCGGGCGCGGCCATGCATGATTCCCATGGAATCCTAGGCGCATCTCCCCGGCGCTCCGCTCTGGGTCGCTGCGCCCAATTTGGATAAACAGACGTACAAGAAGAAGAACGCCCCATGACCGAAGTGCGCCCCCCCGAACTGATCAAGCCGCTGGACCGCGCCTTCGCGCTGGAAGCGGTGCGCGTGACCGAGGCGGCCGCCATCGCCGCCTATGCCCAGATCGGGCGCGGCAACGAGCATGACGCCGACCAGGCGGCGGTCGAGGCGATGCGCGCCGCCTTCAATGCGTTGCCGATCGACGGCACGGTGGTGATCGGCGAGGGCGAGCGCGATGAGGCCCCCATGCTGTTCATCGGCGAGAAGGTGGGGCAGGGCGGCCTGGCGGTGGACATCGCCCTGGACCCGCTGGAAGGCACCACCCTGACCGCCAAGGCGATGGCGAACGCGCTGGCGGTGATGGCGATGGCCGAGCCGGGCACCATGCTACATGCGCCCGACACCTATATGGACAAGATCGCCGTCGGTCCCGGCTATGCCGATGGGCTGATCGACCTGGATGCCGATCCGGGCGACAACATCAACGCCGTCGCCAAGGCCAAGGGCGTCAAGCCCGACCATGTCACCGCGCTGGTGATGGACCGTCCGCGCCATGAAAAGCTCATCGCCCGGATCCGCAAGGCAGGCGCGAAAGTGAAGCTGATCACCGACGGCGACGTGGCCGGGGTGATCGAAACCACCGACCCGTCCACCGGCGTGGACATCTATATGGGCCAGGGCGGCGCGCCCGAAGGCGTGCTGGCGGCGGCGGCGCTGCGCTGTGTCGGCGGCCAGATGCAGGGCCGCCTGGTGTTCCGCAACGGGGATGAAAAGGCCCGCGCCGCCAAATGGGGCATCAAGGATCTGAACCGCAAATATGCCCTGCGCGAGCTTGTGGCGGGCGATGTGGTGTTCTCGGCCACCGGCGTCACCGACGGCGCCATGCTGCGCGGCGTGCACCGGGTGGGTGAGTTCATCACCACCGAAAGCGTGGTGATGCGGTCCGCCACCGGCACGGTGCGCTGGATTCGCGCCCGTCACCGTATCGCCAAAACTGGTGGCTGAGGCCGCCGCCCCCGAAGCATCCGGCGCGCCCGCGGCGCTGGGCGTGGCGCGGTCCTTCGCGGGCCGCCGCTGGGTCTTGCGGACGGCGGACGCCGCTCTCGAAACCGATCTGTTGCGCCAATACGCGCCGGTGCTGGCGCGGCTTCTGGCCTTGCGCGGCATCACGGTGGCGGATGCGGCGGATTACCTGTCTCCCCGGCTCAAGACCCTGCTGCCCGATCCGCTGGTCCTGAAGGACATGGAGACGGCGGTGGCGCGCGTGACAAGGGCGCTGACGCAGGGCGAGCGCATCGCGGTGTTCGGCGATTATGACGTGGACGGTTCGACCAGCGCCGCGCTGGTCAGCGATTTCCTCTCCGCGCTGGGCGCGGTGCCCCGCATCTATATCCCCGACCGCATGACCGAAGGCTATGGCCCGTCGCCCGCCGCCATGACGGCGCTGCATGAAGAGGGCGCATCGCTGGTGATTACGGTGGATTGCGGCGCCGCCGCCATCGCCGCGCTGGAACAGGCCCGCGCGCTGGGGATGGATGTGGTGGTGCTGGATCATCACCGTGTCGAGGCCGCGCCGCCCGCTGCCGCGCATGTCAATCCCAACCAACCGGGCGATACCTCCGGCCTGGGTCATCTCTGCGCGGCGGGAGTCAGCTTCCTGTTCCTGGTGGCGCTGAACCGGCACCTGCGCGACACCGGATTCTACGAACAGCGTGGCCTGGCCGAGCCGGACCTGCGCCTGTTCCTCGACCTGGTGGGGCTGGCCACCATCTGCGATGTCGTCCCGCTCACCGGCGTCAACCGCGCGTTCGTCCGTTTCGGACTGGGGCAGATTTCCACTTTGTCGCGTCCCGGCCTGGCGGCGTTGGCGGGTGTGGCGGGCGCGCGCGGGCCGTTCACGCCCTATCACCTGGGCTTCGTGTTCGGGCCGCGCATCAATGCGGGCGGCCGGGTGGGGCGCTCCTCGCTGGGCGTGGACCTGCTCACGGCGCGCGACGCCGGCACGGCGCAGGAATTGGCCCTGGCGATGGACCTGCACAACAAGGAACGCCAGGCGATCGAGAAGCTGATCCTGGAGGAGGCGCTGGCCCAGGGCGCGACCCAGGCCAACCAGCCTTTCATCCTGGTGGCGGGCGACGGCTGGCATCCCGGCGTGGTGGGGATCGTGGCGGGCCGCCTGAAGGAGCGGTTCGGCAAGCCCGCTTTCGTGGCGGGCTTTGAAGGGGGCATGGGGCGGGGTTCGGCCCGCTCCGTTCCCGGCATCGACCTGGGCGCGATCATCCGCGCCGCCGCCGAGGCTGGGGCGATCGAATA
>CALDFO010000003.1 GCA_937942205.1 uncultured Alphaproteobacteria bacterium | reverse complement strand
AGGGCTTTCGCACCGCGCTGCCGCATCTGGGGGCCTATAAATACGATCTGGCGCAAAGCCGGATGTACAATTCCGGCCTGATCGGGGTGGGGCCGCAACATGGGCCGGTGCTGGAAGACACCCTGGCCTTTATCGACGCGCTGATCGGCCGGGCGCGCAAATTCCCCACCCTGGAACAGTTCGCCCTCAGCGAGGTGCTGCGGCTGAACGCCATTCCGGTGGCGGAGGTGCATGAGACTTTCCTGCATTACTGGCAGGGGCGGCGGCGCATCTATATGGCAAACCGGATCGAGAAGACCTTGTCGCCCGACTGGAACGACCTGACCCCGCCCAGGGAATGGGCGCAGATGAACTACTGGGCGATCCGCGCCTACAATTATTATCACGGCGTCAAAAGCGCGCTGGCCTGGCTGACATGAATGGCTGACATGAAAAAGAAAACCGGCGGCGAGAGCGTCGCGGACTTGTGGGCCGGGCAATCCATCCCGCTCCTCAAGGCGCTGCATATCCTGACCCACAATGGCGGGCTGAACGCGGATTCGCGGCGCAAGCTCAAACAGGTGCAGCACCTGGCGCAGTTGATAAAGCCCGCGATCGACGAAGCCCTGAAAGAAAAGCCGGAACCGGTGCTGGCCGACCTGGGCGCGGGCAAATCCTATCTGGGCTTCATTCTCTACGACCTGTATTTCGCGCCCGCCGGGCGGGGACGGGTGGTGAATGTGGAGGCGCGCGCCGACCTCAACGCCACGGCGCGCCGCATCGCCGCCGACAGCGGCTTTGCCCGCATGGATTTCGTGGAGAGCGGCATCGCGGCTGCGTCGGCAGGGGCGGTGGATATCGTCACCGCACTCCATGCCTGCGACACCGCCACCGACGAGGCGATCCTGTTCGCCCTGCGCCATGAGGCCAGATGGGTGGCGCTGGTGCCCTGCTGCCAGGCGGAAGTGGCGCGGGCGCTGGACGGGGTGAAGAACCCGCTGGACCAGTTGTGGCGGCATGGCCTGCACCGCCGGGAGTTCGGCGCGCACCTGACCAATGTGCTGCGCGGCCTGTATCTGGAGGCGCATGGCTATCGCGTGCGCGTCACCGAATTCACCGGCTTCGAGCACACCCAGAAAAACGAACTGATCCTCGCCGAGCGCCACCAGCGGTCGAACCCGCGCGCCAGGGCGGCGTTCGAGAAACTGGCGGCGGATATCGGCGTAGCGCCAAAGCTCCTGGCATTTGCAGCGAGCTGAGCATCCTCCCCTTCGTGCGCGCAGCGCACATGGAAGGGGAGGTGTCGGCAATGAGATCTTGGCAGAGCCAAGTCGAGTTGCCGACGGAGGGGTTAAGAACGAAGTACCGCGCCCAGCTTCATCGCCCCCGCGACGATCTTCTGCGCGATGGCTTCGATCTGGGCCTCGGTCAGGGTGGCGTCCTTGGGCTGGATGCGCACCGACACGGCGACGGATTTCCTGCCCTCGGGCACGCCCTTGCCTTCGTAGACATCGAATACGCCGACACTGTCCACCAGGGCGCGGTCGGCGGCCTTCACCGCCTTGACGATCTCGCCCGCCGCCAGTTTCGCATCCACCACAAAGGCAAAGTCGCGTTCGATGGCCTGGAAGGGTGACGGCGCGAACAAGGGCTTGGCCTTGCCCTTGTTTTTTCCTTGGGATTTGGGCTCGGGCAGCGCATCCAGGAAAATCTCGAACCCGGCCACCGGCACTTTAAGATCGAAGGCGGCCAGCACCCGGGGATGCAGTTCGCCGAACTGGGCAATGATTTTCGGCCCCATGGCGATCGTGCCGCTGCGGCCGGGGTGATACCAGCCGGGTGCGCCTTGCGTGACCGGGGCGCTCATCGGCGCGCCGGTGATGGCTTCCAGCGCGGCCAACAGGTCGGCCTTTACGTCGAACACGCCACTGGCGGCAGCGGGCTTCTGCCAGTGCCGCTCGACAGAACCGGCGCGGATCGCACCCGCCACGGTCTTCTGGGCGCCGGGCAGGCCGCTGTCGAAGGCCGCGCCGATCTCGAACAGTTGCAGGCTGGTGAGGCCGCGCGCCGCGTTGCGCGCCGCCGCCGCCAGCAGCGACGGCAGGATGGAGGGGCGCAGCGCGTCCAGATCGCTGGCGATGGGATTGGACAGCTGGCGCGCCTCATCGCCGCCGCCGAACAAGGCGGCCTGGTCGCGGGCGATGAAGGAAAAGGTGACGGCCTCGTTGAAGCCGCGCGCCGCCAGCGCCCGGCGGGCGGTGCGGGTGCGGCGCTGGGCGGGCGACAGCACGGCCCGCGCCACCGCGCTGGGCCGTTCCAGCGCCACCGAGGCGACGCCGGACAGGCCGTGAATGCGCACCACTTCCTCCACCAGATCGGCGGGGCCGTCCACATCATGGCGCCAGCTTGGCGGCACCACCTGCAGGGCCGCGCCGTGCTCTTCGACCACAAAGCCCAGATTCTGCAGGATCTCGATGATGCGCGGGCGCGGTACGTCGATGCCGCCCAGCGATTTCACCAGCGCCGGATCGAAACCGACCGGCTTGTGCGGCGGCGGCAGTTCGCCCGCGATGAAGACGTCCGACGCCTCGCCGCCGCACCAGTCCAGGATATAGCGGGTGCAAAGCTCCAGCCCCGGCAGCACGAATTGCGGATCGACGCCGCGTTCGAAGCGGTAGCGGGCGTCGGAGATGATGCCGTGCTTGCGCCCCGCGCGGGCGATGCGGGCCGGATCGAACCAGGCGGATTCGATGAAGACATTGACGGTGTCGTCATAGCTGCCGCTGTCCTTGCCGCCCATCACGCCCGCGATGCCCAGCGCCTTGGCGTCGTCGGCGATCACGATGGTCTGGCCGTCCAGCGTATAGGCGATGTCGTCCAGCGCCAGTACCGTCTCGCCGTCCCTGGCCAGACGCGCGCGCAGGTTGCCGTCCAATTTGTCGGCGTCGAAGACATGCAGCGGGCGGCCGCGGTCCTGCGAAATCAGGTTGGTGGCGTCCACCAGCGCCGAGATGGACTTCATGCCCACGCTTTTCAGCCGGTCCCGCACCCATTGGGGGGCGGGGCCGTTCTTCACGCCCCGGATCAGGCGGCCCGCGAAGATCGGGCAGGCGTCTTTGTCTTGGGGTGAAAAATCCAGCGTGATGGTTTTGGGGCAGGGATATTGGCCCGCCACCGGCTGCACCTTTTCGCTTTTCAGCGTGCCCAGGCCGGACGCGGCCAGGTCGCGGGCGATGCCGAACACGCTGGCGGCGTCGCCGCGATTGGGCGTGATGGACACGTCGAACACAGGATCATCGGCCAGCAGGCCCGCCGCGACCAGCGCGCCGGTGGCCGCCTCACCCGCCTGGGCCTCGGCCTTCAGTTCGATGATGCCGTCATGGTCCTCGCCCAGCAGCAGTTCGCGGGCGCTGCACATCATGCCGCGCGATTCCACGCCGCGGATGGTGCCCAGCTTGAGCGCATCGCCGGTGGCGGGGATCACGGTGCCGGGCCGCGCCAGCACCACCTTGATCCCGGCCCGCGCATTGGGCGCGCCGCAGACGATCTGGAGCGTTTCCTTGCCGTCGCTGACGCCGCACAGGCGCAGCTTATCGGCATTGGGATGTTTCTCGGCCGTCAGCACCTCGCCGACCACGAAACCGGACAAAGCGGCGCCCGGATCGGTGACGCTTTCGACTTCCAGCCCGATATCGGTCAGGCGCTGGGCGATCTGGGCCGGGGTGGCGTCGGTGTCGAGATGCTCTTTCAGCCAAGAGAGAGTGAATTTCATTTGCTGACCCCCTCCGGCTTCAGCTTCCGCTCGGCTCCCAAAGTGGTCGCCGTCGCACGCTGAAGCCACCTCCCCCTCCTATGCGCTTGCGCGCATGAGGGGGAGGCGGGCTTGTGTTTGCTGGCCGGATTTCGCCTCATCGGCTTAATCCTCCGTCGAGGGTGGGAATATCCAGCGCGGCGAAGCCGTAATGCTTCAGCCAGCGCAGGTCGCTTTCAAAGAAACTGCGGATGTCGGGCATCCCGTATTTGAGCATCGCCATGCGGTCCAGCCCGAAGCCGAAGGCAAAGCCCTGATACCGGCTGCTGTCGATGCCGCAATTCTCCAGCACCTTGCGGTGGACCATGCCGCTGCCGCCCAGCTCCAGCCAGTCATGGCCGGCGCCGAAGGTGATCTTGCCCGGCACGCTGCGGTCGCAACGCATGTCCCATTCCAGCGACGGTTCGGTGAAGGGAAAGAAGCTGGGGCGGGCGCGCAGCTCGATCTGGTCGATCTCGAAGAACGCCTTGCAGAACTGCTCCACCGTCCATTTCAGATGGCCCAGATGGATGCCTTCCTCCACCACCAGCGCCTCGACCTGGTGGAACATGGGCGAATGGGTGGCGTCGCTGTCGACGCGATAGGCGCGGCCCGGCGAGATGATGCGGATGGGCGGCTTGGCGTTCAGCATGGTGCGCACCTGCACCGGCGAGGTGTGGGTGCGCAGCACATGGCTGGAACCGTCGGCTTGCGGTGCGACGTAGAAGGTGTCCTGCATCTGCCGCGCCGGATGGTTCTCCGGC
>CALDFO010000002.1 GCA_937942205.1 uncultured Alphaproteobacteria bacterium | reverse complement strand
GGTCGTATTTGCGGGTGAAGGCAGACTGGGTTTCCTCCACCGTCAGCGCCACCGGCTTGCAGACGAATTTCAGCCCGGCATTGCGCATCAGCGCGCCGGGCAGCATATGGCTTTCGGTCAGCACCTGGAAACCGTTGCAGATGCCCAGCACCGCGCCGCCCTTGTCGGCATGGGCCTTGACCTCGCGCATCACCTTGGACTGGCTGGCCATCGCGCCGCAGCGCAGATAGTCGCCATAGGAAAAGCCGCCCGGCAGCACCACCAGGTCCACATCGGGCAGTTCGCTGTCCTGATGCCAGACCATGCGGGGCGTCTTGCCGGTCATCTGCTCCAGCGCCACCTTGGCGTCACGGTCGCAATTGGAAGCGGGAAAGACGATGACGGCGGATTTCATGACCACTTCCTGTCATGGCCGGGCTTGTCCCGGCCCTCCCTGGATGGCCGCCTCGGGGGCGGCCATGACATATGGGGTGGGATCACCCCTTCAACTCGATCTCGTACTTCTCGATCACGGTGTTGGCCAGCAGCTTCTCGCACATGGCCTTGAGGTCGGCTTTGGCCTTTTCGGCGTCGGTCTCCGCCAGATCCAGGTCGATCACCTTGCCCTGGCGGACTTCGCCGACCGAGCCGAAGCCCAGACCGTTCAGGGCGTGGCCGATGGCCTTGCCCTGCGGGTCCAGAACGCCATTCTTGAGGGTAATGAAGACGCGCGCTTTCATGTCACTCTATGCCGCTTACCCTTCGACAGGCTCAGGGTGAGGATTGCGTTTGAAATCCTCATGCCGAGCTTGTCGAAGCATGAGGACGGGTTGGATTACTGAACCAGAACCGGGCCCTTGTTCTCGCCTTGCACCGATTCGGGCATGATGCCCAGGCGGCGCGCGACCTCGGAATAGGCTTCGACCACGCCGCCCATATCGCGGCGGAAACGGTCCTTGTCCAGCTTGTTGCCGGTGGTGGCGTCCCACAGGCGGCAATTGTCCGGGCTGATCTCGTCGGCCAGCACGATCCGCATATAGTCGTTCTCCCACAAGCGGCCGAACTCCAGCTTGAAGTCCACCAGCTTGATCCCGGCGCCCAGGAACAGCCCCGACAGGAAGTCGTTGACCCGGATGGTCAGGTTGACGATGTCGTCCAGATCCTGGGGGCTGGCCCAGCCGAAGGCGGTGATGTGCTCTTCCGACACCCAGGGGTCGTTCAGCCCGTCATTCTTGTAGTAATATTCGATGATGGAGCGCGGCAGGGGGGTGCCTTCCTCGATCCCCAGCCGCTTGGACATGGAGCCGGCGGCGACGTTGCGCACCACCACTTCCAGCGGAATGATCTCGACTTCCTTGATCAGCTGCTCGCGCATGTTCAGGCGGCGCACGAAATGGGTCGGCACGCCGATGCCGGCCAGCTGGGTCATCAGATATTCGCTGATGCGGTTGTTGAGGACGCCCTTGCCCTCGATCGTGTCCTTCTTGGCGCCATTGCCCGCGGTGGCGTCGTCCTTGAAATACTGGACGAGGGTGCCCGGCTCGGTGCCTTCGTAGAGGGTCTTGGCCTTGCCTTCGTAGATGACGCGGCGGCGTTTCATGGCATTGGATCCTTCATGCGGAAGCGGCGGGCCCACCGCGAGACCCGTATGGCCCCAAATCTACCGGATCGGGTGGCTCAGCGGCAATGTTGCGAAACTGCATACCCACATCCATATGGTGTCATGGCCGGGCGGGCGCAATCTTGACATGATGCCATGCCACTATAAAAATGTCTTTTAAATACAGGGAGTTATTAGCATGTCCGCCTTTGAAGACCGCCGCAAGGGTTTTGAGTCCAAATGGGCCCATGACGCGGAACTGCGCTTCAAGATCGAGGCGCGGCGCAACCGCGCCGTCGGCCTGTGGGCTGCCGCCGAAAAGGGCCTGACCGGCGAGGCCGCCGAGGACTTCGCCGCCAGCGTGATCGCCGCCGATTTCCAGGAGGCGGGCGACGAGGATGTGTTCCGCAAGCTGCGCGGCGAACTGGATGCAGGCGAATATTCCGACACCCTGATCCGCGAGAAGATGGCGCAGTTCCTGGATGAGGCCGCCGAGGCACAGGCCAAGGCGTAAACGCAATAAGGCCCTAGGCCAGCGTGACGGTTTCCACCGCCAGGCTGGGGCGGCTCTGGCTGTCCCAGTCCTTGCGGGTGAAGACCTGGGCGGTGTCCCGCGCCGCCCGCAGCCGCGCGAAATCCAGGTCGGCATAAATCCAGCCCGGCTGGTTGAAAGCGCCCCTGGCCAGCACCCCGTCATCGGGAAAGCCCCGGTCGGGGGTGGCATAGACGGCGGCCCAGCCATTGTTCACATCCACCGCCGGGGACCAGGGGGCCTCGCCCACCGTGGGGCTGAGGGCGACATAAATCTGGTTTTCCAGCGCCCGCGCCGCCGCGCCCACATGCACCCGGTGTGCGCCCGCCAGGGTGTCGGTGCAGCTGGGGGCCAGCACCAGATCGGCCCCCGCCGCGCTGAGGGCATGGGCGATCAGGGGAAATTCGATGTCGTAGCAGATGGCGATGCCGATCCTGGCCGCGCCGATATCGAATACCTTGAGCGTCTCGCCGCCGGTGACGCCCCATTGCTCCTTTTCAAAGCGGGTCATCTGGCGCTTGTCCTGGAAGGCCGCGCCCTGAGGCGACAGCAGCCAGGCGCGGTTGCGGATCGCGCCGTCTATTTCCACCGGCAGGCTGGGGGCCAGGATATGGACACCGTGGCGTTTGGCCAGCGCCGCATAGGTCGCCACGAAATCGTCGTGAAACCGGCCCAGCGCCGGAATCTGCGCCCGCAGATCGGCTTGCAGTTTTTCCGGCAGCAGCGAAGTCAGCTCCATGCCGCCATATTCGGGAAAGACCAGAAGCCGGGCGCCGCCCCGTATGGCATCCTCCACCCAGTGGGCGGCATTCTCCCGCCAGCCGCTAAAGTCCGAAAAGCGGCCGATAGGATACTGTGCCGCCGCCAGTTTCACAGCGTTTTCATCCAATAGACCATCGGCTTTTCGGTCTGCGCCGCATCACCGATATCCTGCCAGGAAAAGCCGGTGACCAGATCGGGCCGCTTCGCATAGCCCCGCCTGCCCCAGAAAGCGTCCAGCGGCACATCATCGGCGGGCCGTGCCGGATGGTCATGGGGCCGCACCACGCCGCAAAAGGCGGTCTGGGCATAGCCGTGATCGCGGGCGGCCTGTTCGCGTTCCTCGAAGAAGCGCACACCCACACCCTGGCCGCGATACCGCGGCAGCAGCACCGATTCGCCGAAGTAGAAAATCCGCGACAGGTCCATGCCCGCCTTTTCAAAGGGCGCGCGGACGCTCTCGCTTTCCTCGTCCAGCCCCAGCGCGGTGGACGCGCCCACAATGGCGTCGCCATCCTGCGCCACGATCAGTGTGCCGGTGCGGGCGGCGGCATAGCGCGGCAGATATTCGCGCTCATGTTCCATCGTGCCTTCATAGAGATAGGGCCAGGCGCGAAACACCGTGATGCGAAGCCGGCCCAGATCGTCCAGCCGCGCCCGCATCTCGTCGCCGGACAGCCGCCGGACGGTGAGTCTCATGCGCCGACCTGCTTCAACCAGTCCTGCAGATTGTAGAAGTTGGAGATGCGCGCGATCCGGCCGTCCTCCACCTCGAAAAAGGCCCCGGCGGGCAGGCGATAGGTCTGGCCCATGGCGGGCGGCAGGCCCGCATCGGTCTTGAGATATTTGCCCAGCACGATGAACTCGGCGGCGGCGCGGCTGCCGCTGTCATTCACCATCACCGCGAGATCGACGATCTGTTCCTCATAGGACCGGTTCATGCGGTCCAGGAAGGCGGCAAAGGCCTTTTTGCCCTTTTCGCGCCCGCCCTGGTTGATGTCGTGGATCACATCCTCGGACAGAAGGGCGAGGAAACCCTCCCCATCGCCCGCATTGAAGGCGCTGTAATAATCGCGGATCAGGCTTTCGGTATCGGCGCGGCTCATTGGGGCACCGTGTCGGCGAACACCCGGTCGAAAATGGTGTCCACCGCCTTGAGATGATAGCCCAGGTCGAACATGGCTTCGAGCTTGTCGGCGGGCAGCGCCTTGGCGACATCGGGATCGGCCTTGAGCAGATCCAGCAGGTTGCCTTCGCCGTTCCAGGCGCGCATCGCGTTGCGCTGGACCAAGCGGTAGCTGTCCTCTCTGGAGACGCCCGCCTGGGTCAGGGCCAGCAGGACGCGCTGGCTGTGCACCAGGCCGTGGGTGGCGTCGAGATTCTGCTGCATCCGTTCGGGATAGACCACCAGCTTCTCGATCACCCCCGTCATGCGGGCCAGGGCGAAATCCAGCGTGATGGTGGCGTCGGGGCCGATATAGCGTTCGACCGAGGAATGGCTGATGTCGCGCTCGTGCCACAGCGCCACATTCTCCATCGCCGGAATGGCATAGGACCGCACCATGCGCGCCAGGCCGGTGACATTCTCGGTCAGCACCGGATTGCGCTTGTGCGGCATGGCCGAGGAGCCTTTCTGGCCGGGGCTGAAATATTCCTCGGCTTC
>CALDFO010000001.1 GCA_937942205.1 uncultured Alphaproteobacteria bacterium | reverse complement strand
AGCGGCGGTACGCCGCGAGCGGAAGCTGAAACCGGGGGGGGGCAGTAAGGAAAGGAAGGTGGATTCCCGCTTTCGCGGGGATGACAAGTGTGCGAGTCGCGCAGGATTTTGGCCGATGGGCAGAAGCGCGCGCGGAGCGTACCTCGCGTACGTGAGCACGCGCGACGCACCCAGCGGGCAAAAGACAAGCGACAGTTACGGCATGTCTTCGCGGAAGGGGTGCGCGGGATACACTCCCAGGATATCCAGCTTGGCCGTCTGGAAGCGCAGCTCTTCCAACGCCGCGCCCACGGCGGGGTTATCGGGATGACCCTGGATATCGGCATAGAAGCGGGTGGCGTTGAAGGAGCCGCCCAGCTGATAGCTTTCCAGCTTGGTGATGTTGATGCCGTTGGTGGCGAAGGCCCCCAGCGCCTTGTAGAGCGCGGCGGGCGCGTTCTTGACCTGGAACATCAGCGTGGTCACCACCTTGCCGGTATTGGCGGCGCGCTCGCCCCGCGGCGACATGATGAGAAAGCGGGTGGCGTTGTGATGCTCGTCTTCCACATCGGCCCGCAGAATTTTCAGGCCATAGAATTCCGCCGCCAGGGTGGAGGCGATGGCGGCCGCGCTTTTGTCCCCCAGTCCGGCGACATGCTTGGCGCTGCCCGCCGTGTCGTACCAGTTGTGCGCGACAAGCCTGCGCTGGCGGATCAGGTTGCGGCACTGGGCCAGCGCCGGGGCCTGGCTGTAGACGGCGGTGACGTCCTCCAGCGTGGCGTCTTTCAGCCCCATCAGCTGGTGGCGGATCGGCAGGAAATGCTCGCCCACGATATGCAGACCGCTGTCGGGCAGCAGATGATGGATGTCGGCGATGCGGCCGATCAGCGAATTCTCCACCGGGATGATGCACAGGTCGGTGTCGCCGTCCCGCGCCGCCGCGATGGCGTCCTCGAAGGTCGGCTTGGGAATGGCGGCGGCATGGGGCACCGCCTGCCGCGCGGCCAGATTGGCGTAAGCACCGGGTTCACCCTGGAAGGCGATGCGCTTTGCGTTCCGAATGGCGGCGATCATCGTTCCGGCCCTTGATCTTTGGTCGCGCGGGCGACGCCTTCGCTCGCGCTCGGCTGCCCGTCGCTCCGAGCCCCGGGCTCGCCCTGGAAGGCGATGCGCTTGGCATTCTGAATGGCGGCGATCGCGGCGATCATGACAGCAGGTTCCTAGCACGTTCCAGATCGGCGGGCGTAT